>JAFZNL010000217.1 GCA_017550925.1 Lachnospiraceae bacterium
ACGGCTCTCCCGCCGAGATCCGAAAGCTTCGGTATAACTGCTCTGCCAGGATCATCCGCATCAGCTGATGCGGAAAGGTCAGTTTTGAAAAAGAGAGCTTTAAGTTTGCCCTTTGCAAAAGGCTTTTATGCAGCCCTAAAGATCCGCCGATCACAAACTGAATATGACCATAGCCGTCTGACATCACCGATTGCAGTTTTTCGGAAAGTTCCACAGAATCGAGCATCTTCCCTTCTATGGCAAGGGCGATCACATAGGCTCGCTCATCAATCTTGCCCATCAACCGGTCCCCTTCTTTTTCCAGGATCAGATCCCTTTCTCTCTCCGACGGGTCCTCCGGTGTTTTTTCATCTGCCACCTCGAAGACCTGAAGATTGCAATAACGGCGAAGGCGTTTCTCATATTCCGAAACGCCTTCCCGCAGATAACTCTCTTTCAGTTTTCCCACACATAAAATATCGATCTTTACCAAATCGCTTACTCCTTACGCACCGAACAGCTCCGTATAATGATCGTCAGCCATCTTTTCCAGAAGAGCCGTTTCCATTTCCGGGAAGGCTTCCTTTAATCCACCGCGGATCACTTCCATCCTGGGGAAGTATAAAAGCTCGTTCTTTGCCGCCTGATCCATTGCCACTTTGCCGCCTTCCATATGACCGGCTGCCGCCTCTTCAATGGCTTCCTTCGTCAATGTGCTTGCCAAAAACTCTCCGGCGCGGCTGATCAAATCCTCTTCTTCCTCTGCTTCGGCAAGATAACGCTTATAATTCTTAAGGCCGGTAACACCCATGCCGATGAAGATCACAAAAAGCACTGCCATGACGCCACTGATCAGATATTTCGATCCGCCATAAAGCCTGATGGGCAGCATATCGAGATTCAGTAAAGCGATGGCCACCATGCCAAGGCCACCAACCAATATCAGTGCGCCTGCGGAGGATTTGTGATTCTCGGCCTTATCCCTTTTTGACTCATAGACAGTGGATACTCTGATATCTTCATCCCGCTCGTCACCGCTGCCGATGATAGTGATATCGCCCCCGTCCGACACTTCGACTTCAACTGTTTCAGCATCGTCTCCTTCTGTCACGGCCTGTTCATCACCGTAGGTATCAATATCCGCGATTTCATCCCCGTCATAATCCGACTCATCGACTTCTATATCCTCATCGGAATCCGCCTCTGCATCTTCTTCAGCCATAACAGCCTGAAGGATTTCTTTTGCTGTTTCAATCTGTCCCTTCGGAATGAACAGTTCGAAGATCTGATCCTTCTCATCGAAGCGGACATCCGTCTGAGCGATGCCATTCTCCTCCAGGATCCCGGCAAGTTCACCCAGTTCATCTTCCTGTCCGAACATGACAGGAACAAGGACCTCATCAAGGCTGTCTACCAGATCTACATCACAGTCCGGACAATGCGTAAAGCCATCGCGATATTCATTCTTACAAATCGGACATATCATATGTCGTTACCTCTTCAAAAACTTATTTTGCAGACAAATATGCATCGATACCCTGTGCGCCTGCCTTACCTGCACCCATGGCCAGAATAACCGTTGCAGCACCGGTCACGGCATCGCCGCCAGCGTAAACGCCTTCCTTCGTGGTCTTGCCGTTTTCTTCCTCTGCTACGATACATTTCCTGCGATCCACATCAAGGCCTTCCGTTGTGGAAGAGATCAGCGGATTCGGGCTGGTACCAAGGGACATGATCACACAGTCACAGTCAATGGTGAACTCAGAGCCGGGTACTTCAACCGGTCTTCTGCGGCCGCTCTCATCCGGCTCGCCCAGTTCCATACGGATGCACTTGATACCGCTTACCCAGCCGTTTTCATCCTGCAGGATCTCAACGGGATTGGTTAAAAGGTCAAAGATAATGCCTTCCTCTTTTGCATGATGCACTTCTTCCACTCTGGCAGGAAGTTCCTCTTCACTACGTCTGTAAACGATATGGGTCTCAGCGCCGAGACGAAGGGCTGTTCTTGCAGCATCCATTGCCACGTTGCCGCCGCCTACGATCACGGCTTTCTTTGCACGCATGATAGGTGTCGGGCTGTTTTCATCAAACGCCTTCATCAGGTTACTTCTGGTCAGGTACTCATTTGCGGAGAATACACCGTTGGCCTGCTCTCCCGGAATGCCCATGAACTTGGGAAGACCTGCACCGGAACCGATGAAGACTGCTGCAAAGCCTTCCTCTTCCATCAGCTGATCGATAGTGGTGGACTTTCCGATGATCACGTTGGTCTCGATCTTTACGCCCAGCTTCTTTACATTCTCAATCTCTTTGGCAACCACCCGCTCCTTGGGAAGACGGAACTCAGGGATACCGTAAACCAGCACGCCGCCTGCCTCGTGCAGCGCTTCAAAGATGGTCACATCATAACCCATCTTTGCCAGGTCGCCTGCTGCGGTCAGTCCGGCAGGGCCGGAACCGATAACGGCTACTTTTTTACCTTTCTTCTCTGTTGCGCCGTCGGGTGCGATACCATGCTGGCATGCCCAGTCAGCCACAAAGCGCTCCAGCTTTCCGATGGATACTGCTTCGCCCTTGATGCCGCGGATGCACTTGCCCTCGCACTGAGTCTCCTGGGGGCAGACACGGCCGCAGACTGCGGGAAGTGAGGTGGACCTGGAAAGGATCTTGTAAGCCTCCTCAAACTCTCCTGTTTTTACTTTTTCAATAAATCCCGGGATATCAATGGATACGGGACATCCTTTTACACACATGGGATTCTTGCAGCCAAGGCATCTGCTTGCTTCGGCCATTGCTTCTTCTTCATTATATCCAAGGCAAACTTCTTCAAAATTGGTTGCCCGTACTTTCGGATCCTGTTCACGGACCGGAACTTTCTTCATAACATCGACTTCCATCTTTGCTCCTCCTATTTGAGATAATCTAAATTATTCGCAGTGCCCACATCCGCCGTGGTGGGTCTCGCCTTCCTGCTGTTTCAGCAGGGCGCGGCCCTCTGCGGTCTTGTAAATGGTCATACGTTTCATGGCCTGATCAAAATCTACTTTATGGCCATCGAATTCCGGTCCGTCCACGCAGGCAAATTTCACCTGACCGTCAACCGTCAGTCTACAGGCGCCGCACATACCGGTTCCGTCTACCATGATCGGATTCATGGAAACGATGGTATGAATGCCAAGTTCCTTTGTTGTCAGACATACGAATTTCATCATGATCATGGGACCGATGGCAACGCAGACATCATAGCTGTGTCCCTCTTTTTCCACAAGATCTTTCAAGGTATTGGTGACCATGCCGCTTCTGCCATAGGAGCCGTCGTCGGTAGTGGGGAATACTTCCCCTGCCACTTCCTTCATCTCATCTTCTAAGATCAGCAGGTCTTTTGTCTTGGCACCGATGATCACGTCAGCTTTTACGCCGTGCTCGGAAAGCCATTTCACCTGGGGATAAACAGGCGCTGTACCGAGACCGCCGGCAACAAAGATGATCTTTTTATTTTTCAGAGTCTCAGGGTCCTCACTGCAGAACTCAGAAGGCTGTCCAAGGGGTCCCACAAAATCATGGAATGCATCGCCTTCCTTTAATGCCTTCATTTTATGGGTCTGCGCACCGATCGTCTGGATCACGATGGTAACCGTGCCCCTTTCTCTGTCATAATCGCAGATGGTCAGCGGAATTCTCTCCCCTTCCGCATCCACTCTGACAATGACAAACTGTCCCGGCAGACACCGACTTGCCACTCTGGGCGCTTTGACATCAAAATAGATGATACTTGCGGCCAGTTCCTTCGCCTTGATAATTTCGTACATACTTTTTCCTCCGGTTTCATTACAGATTTTTGACTCTGATTTTTGAAATATGATTTTGAACTATAAAACACAGTCTTTCGTCTACAGGCCGCTCAGATGGAAAACCCCATTGTCATCCTCTGATGCTGCATGACTTTGTCCCGTAGTCGGATTGACCGCATAAAAGTTTCCTGTTCTCTGGGTACCTCCATCCTCGGGATGGAAATACTCTTCTATCAGATAATAATAAACGCCGCCGCTTTCGATCACGGAAATGATCTGATAATCTTTGACGCCCCCGCCACCGGGAATATTACCCTGGCTGTCCGCCAGAGTGCCTGCACTAACCAGCGCCTGCATGAGCAGATTTCTTGCCTGGGAATGTGTCAATGGCAGGTCTACATTAAACTGGTAATGACAAGTGACCGTTTCCGATGCATTTCCATCTTCATCAAAAAGCACAAACGAAAAATCGCTGGCGCCGATGGGCAGCGGGATCGGCTTTGTATATTTCCTGCTTTCCAGTCCCGGTATGCTCCCGTCATCCGTATAATACGCCTGATATCCCTCCGGCGGTGTCTGAATGGC
>JAFZNL010000218.1 GCA_017550925.1 Lachnospiraceae bacterium
GTATTCCGATGCGGTCCACCTTCCGGACATTTTTCTTAACGCCCCTGATGGTGCCTACCGCCTCTATCGTATTGATCTGGCAGGTGTTTTTCCATCCCAACGGCGTGTTTAATGAGTTTTTGCTGAACATCGGACAAAACAAGATCGACTGGTTTAAGTCATCCTATTCTTATTTTGTGATCCAGATCCTTTTCCTTTGGAAGAACCTGGGCTACAATATGATTTTGTTCATGGCGGCCCTCAATGACATTCCAAAGGACCTTTTGGAAGTGGCAGACTTAGACGGCGCCGGCGCCTGGCAGAAATTCTGGAAGATCAAGGTTCGTTTTTTATCCCCCACCATCCTTTTCGTGGCGCTGATGAGTCTTGTTAATTCCTTTAAGGTATTTAGGGAGATCTACCTGCTGACCGGTGATTATCCTTATGATACGCTGTATATGCTGCAGCATTTTATGAACAATACCTTCCGTTCCCTGGATTACCAGAAACTTTCGGCAGCAGCCGTGATCATGTTCCTGGTGATGATCGTGATCATCGGCGGGCTATTTGCATTAGAGGACCGCTTCGGCCGGGATCTGGAAGGGTAGGGAGAATGATGAGACAAAGGAAAGAACCTTCCCGTTGAGGTGAAGGTAACGGTTGAGGAGTAAGCAGAGCATGGAAAACCATGACAGCATTCCCGAAAACTGCATATATACCCCCATTATCCGGGATGACAGGCGTCCTTACAGCACGGCTGTGGTAAAAAAAGCCGAAACAGCCCCTGAGGAAAAGAACCCCGATGCAGAGGTCCGTATTACGATAGCCGGAAAGAAACCGCTGCTGCCTCCGCTTTCAACCACGCAGAAAAAGCGGATGGGCAAAAGCGCCAGAGTGCTTGGATTTATCGTGGCACTCATCGCATCGACTTCCTTCCTGCTGCCCATCATCCTGACCATTGCTAATTCCTTTATGGAGGAGTCGGAGATCACATCCAACTACGGCGTGATCTTTGAAAGCCTGACACAGCAGGAGGAAGCGGGCTGGGGACAGCCGAAAAGCCAGAAGTCATCCTATGTATCGGAAAGCGCAAACCTGAAATTCATTCCGGATATGGTATCCTTTAAACAGTACTATACGGTGCTTTTGCAAAGTCCGGATTATCTGCTTAAGTTCTGGAATTCCGTGATCTTAGTAGTACCCATTGTTTTCGGTCAGCTGTTTATCGCGCTGCTGGCGGCCTACTGTTTTACGAGATTTCGAACTTTCAAAAAAGATATTTTGTTCTTTTTCTATGTGATCATGATGCTGATGCCCTATCAGGTCACGTTGGTGCCGAACTTCCTGGTTTCCAGAGCCATCGGGATCATTGATACCAGGGCAGCGGTCATTTTGCCGGGCATCTTTTCCACTTTTTCGGTTTTCCTTCTGACAAAGTTCATGCGAAGGATTCCGAATGCGCTGATCGAATCAGCGGAACTGGATGGTGCCACGGAATGGCAGATCTTTACCAGGATCTGCGTACCGCTTTGTAAGAACGCGGTGGCATCTACGGCAATTTTGGTATTTATCGATTATTGGAACATGGTGGAACAGCCGCTGATCCTGCTGGCAGACGGAGACAAACACCCGCTCTCTGTGTTCCTGTCACAGATCAACAACGGTGAAGTCGGTCTGGCATTTGCAGTGGCGGTCATCTATATGATCCCCACCATCCTGATCTATCTCTACGGCGAAGAATACCTGATCGACGGTATTTCATACTCGAGTGGTGTAAAGGGATAATTTTTTATACAAGAAAGGAGCCGTAACGTGGAATCAACACAGGGCGAAAAGAAAACAAGAAAAGAGATCATCAAAAACCTGCTGATCATATTCCTGATCATCATGCTGATCCTGACATTTTTCTCAAATACCATCATGAACTATTCGCTGCCGGAGGTCTCGACAGCCTATTCCTCCCAAGGTTCCGTGACCAGTAAAGTCCGGGGGAGCGCAGTGGTGGAAACGGCGCAGGATTATGAAGTGAATGTAACGGAGAATCATCTGATCGCAAGTGTCAAGGTTGCGGTGGGCGATGAGATCGAGGAAGGGGATGTACTCTTTGAACTGGAGGCACCTTCCACCACGGCCGGCGCCCAGTCCACCGGAACGGCGGGAAGCACCACCGCAGATGATGACGATCCTTTAAAGCAGGCCCAGGAAACATTGGACTCCCTGGAGCTTGAGTATAACAAGGCACTATTGGAAGTTTCCCCCAGCTATGGTATTGACAATCTGGAGATCCGTTCTGCCCAGGCTGACTTAAATGAGGCCATTGAGGCGCAGAAAAAATCAGGATCCCGTGCAGGGCTGTTAGAGCAGCAGACGAATGTGAAAAAAACCATCGAGCGGCTGGGTGTGGAGATCAGCGAACTGGAATCCGAGATTGAGACCGTCAGCGGCAATTCCCTGAAAAAGAAGAATAAGAAACTGATCAAACTGAAACAGGAGCTGGAAGATGCGAATGCTCTTGATGCGCGGATCGCAGCAGAACTGGAAGGACTTAAATCCCCGGAGGAGGCAGCCAAGGATGTACGCGATAAACAGGAAGCACTGGACCGGCTGCTGATCACCCTTTCCGATAAAAAGCGGGAAGACGGCTCCACCAGCGGAAAGAGCAGGCTGGATCTGGCGGCCCAGAGGAAAAAGATCGAAGATCAGAAAGAGGTTGTGGAAAAGCTGAAAAATAAGGCAAACGGAGGCGAGGACACCGAGATCACGGCCAAGACCGGCGGCGTGATCAAGCAGATCAACTGCATCGCAGGCGATACGGTTACCGCAGATTCACCCCTTGCGGTCATCGCTGTTACCGGCAATGGCTATTCCGCTTCCTTTAAGGTAACAAAAGAGCAGGCCAAGCTCGTCCGTCAGGGGCAGGAGGCAGATATCCTGAATATCTGGGGTGATGACATCAGTGCATCCCTGCAGACCATCAAACCTGACTTAGAGGATCCGAACAATTCCAAGCAGCTCGTCTTTTCTATCACAGGATCAGATGTGACTGTCGGTCAGAACTTAGAACTGTCTGTTGGAGAAAAGACTGCACCCTATGATGTCGTGGTGCCGAA
>JAFZNL010000219.1 GCA_017550925.1 Lachnospiraceae bacterium
ACCTGGGGATTTGTATAGGTTCCGGAGTCCAGCAATACTTCCGGCTGGACCGTCTCTGCCACCTGGGTCTCATCGATCACGATCTTGTATTCCGCAGTGCTTTCGCGGCTGATGATCCCCAGATTGTTTTCATAGATCGCCCGTACTTTGATCCTGCCACTGTCTAAAAGGATAGGCATGGTATATACCGGCGACTCGGGTGTCGGCGCAGAACCATTCACCGTATAATATATGGTTCCGGCTCCGCTGGCCAGCAGTTTTAAGGAAACCGGCTCGGAATACTCACCGCCCTGCACGGAAAACTCCGGCGGAGACGCCAGATAACCGGAATACTTTCCAATGATCGTCTGATCCGGACAGCCTGCCAGGAGCTGTGCAATCTTTTCATATTCTCCGTCCGCCTCGTACATCGGGATCAATGCGCTGTAAGCTTCGGCAAAAGCCGGATCCGTAATAAGCAGACCTTCTAAGACAATCTTCTCTTCATCTGTCTTGCCAAGTCCTGCATAAGCCTTGGCTACCAGCATTTTAGCATCGGAAGAATTGGCTGCGATATCCGTTGCCTTTCTAGCGTAGATCAGCATCTGCTCGTAGTCTTTCTGCTGCTCATACATCTTTGCCTGCCGGATCTGATATTCATAAGTTGAGGTCTGATTTTTCCTAAGCGCGTAAGACATAATGCCTGTCAGCATAAGAACCACAACTAAAGATGCCAAAAGCAACACAAAAGGAAGCCGTATCCCAGCGATCCTTGAGATCTCTGTTTGCGTGCCGCTCCTTTTTTTGTCGGGTTTTCTGATATCAGACTTCTGATCCCGGGAATTCTTTACATCGGATCGTGTACCGGCTTGATCGTCTTTTCCTTCGTTTCTTCCGCCGTCATTACTATCGCCCGTTTGGTCTTCATCATCGACCGAAGGACGGCTTACGCTCTCCTTAGAGGAATCCCCTTCTTTATTCAATTCACCTGCGTTTGCCTTTTCTTCGAAGATCTGCTGCCGAATCTGCTGATCCCTTGCCAGTTCCTGCGGTTTGATCTCCTGGGTATTTGCCAGTTGCACCGCAATATTGGAAATGGCTTCATCCATGCTTTCGTTTATCTCTGCTTCAAATACCGGCACAAGCTGCCGTTCTTTTCCACAGGATTCACAAAACAGTGCTTCATCCGGCATTGGCTTCCCGCAATGAGGACAATTAAGCACAATCTATCTCCCACTCACCTGTTTCCATGCGTAAACACGCAAAAGAATACCACATATTCCATGTGATGACAAGTCTTTTACGTTTACCAAACCTTAGTCTATCCCCTGCGCGCAATTCTTCATCAGCATTGCGATGGTCATAGGTCCGACGCCGCCGGGTACAGGCGTCATGGCTCCTGCTACCTTGCTGACATCATCAAAGTCCACGTCACCACAGAGTTTCTTGCCTTCAAGACGGTGAATTCCCACATCGATAACGGTGGCACCTTCTTTGACATAGCTGCTGTCAATCATTTTGGGCTTGCCTACTGCCGCGATCAGGATATCCGCCTGCTTGCAGATTTCTTTCAAATTCTCTGTCTTAGAATGGCAGATGGTCACTGTTGCATTCTGACGCAGCATCAAAAGCGCCATGGGCTTACCCACGATATTGCTGCGGCCGATGACTACACAGTGCTTTCCGCTCATAGGAATATCGCTTCGTTTCAGCAGTTCGATCACGCCAGCCGGTGTACAGGGTAAAAATCCCTTATCCCCAATTGAAAGCCTGCCCACAGATTCCGGATGGAAACCGTCCACGTCCTTATCCGCGCTGATGGCATTGATCACTGCTTTTTCGTCAATATGTTTCGGAAGGGGAAGCTGTACTAAGATACCGTTGATGTCATCCCTTCCATTGAGTTCATCGATCAGTTTTAAGAGCTCTTCCTGTGTCGTGCTTTCCGGCAGTTCAAAACTTTCGGAACGAATGCCGGTATACTCACAGGCTTTCTTTTTATTACCTACATAGACCTGAGATGCAGGATCTTCGCCCACCAGGATCACTGCCAAGCAGACCTGCTTTCCCTCTGCCGCCATGGCAGCTACTTTTTCTTTGACTTCATCTTTGATCTGCTGTGAGATCGCTTTGCCATCGATAATCTTCATGTCCTTCTCCTTCCGGGAATTTTGTCCATCACTTATATTTCTGTTTAGGATCGGCTATCTAATTGTTTTAGAATAATCCAGTAATGACGCCATCATCATCCACATCGATATGATATGCCGCAGGATCTTTCGACAGTCCCGGCATAGTCATGACGTTGCCTGTCAGTGCTACTACAAAACCGGCGCCGGCTGATACATAAACCTCTCGAACCGTGACTGTAAAGCCTTCGGGCCTGCCGAGAAGCGACGCATCATCCGAAAGGGAATACTGTGTCTTTGCCATGCAGACAGGCAGGTTCCCAAAACCCAGTTCATTCAGCCTTGCCAGCTGCTTTGTCGCTGCCGGTGTCAGAGAAATGCCATCCGCGCCGTAAACCTGCTTTGCGATGGTCTCCATCTTGTCATAAAGCGGCATCTCATCATTATACAACGGCGTAAAATGGGATTCTTCGGAAAGTGCCTCTATAACTGCATCCGCCAGATCCTGTCCGCCTTCGGAACCCTTCTCCCAAACTTCGGAAAGGGCAAAACGCGCGCCCTTCTTTTCACAGAATGTGCGAACGAACTCTCTCTCTTCCTGTGTATCTGTCAAAAATGCGTTCAGGGTGACTACTACAGGCACGCCATAGCGCTGCATATTGTCGATATGTTTTTCCAGGTTTACAATGCCGCGCTCAAGGGCCGCCAGATCCGGCGTTCCCAGATCTACTTTCTTGACGCCGCCGTTGTATTTCAGTGCGCGGATCGTTGCTACGATCACGATGGCATCCGGTTTCAGACCGGAAAGCCTGCACTTGATATCCAGGAATTTCTCGCCTCCAAGGTCAGAACCAAAGCCTGCTTCGGTGACTACGATATCTCCCAGTTTCAAAGCCGTTTTAGTTGCCCTTACGGAGTTGCAGCCATGGGCGATATTTGCAAAAGGACCGCCGTGTACCAGCACCGGCGTATGCTCCAAAGTCTGGATCATATTCGGGCGGAGCGCATCCTTGAGCAGTGCCGCCATAGAACCAACTGCTTTCAGGTCAGCAGCCGTCACCGGCTTTCCGTCCAGATCATAAGCTGCCACGATCCGGGACAGCCGCTTTTTCAGGTCCTGCATATTCTCGGCAAGGCAAAGGATTGCCATGATCTCGGAAGCTACGGTAATAATGAAATGATCTTCCCGGACAAAGCCGTCTGTCTTACCGCCCATACCCACAACACAGTTGCGAAGTGCTCTGTCATTCATATCCAGGCAGCGTTTCCATACGATATTTCTGGTATCGATCCGTAGCACATTTCCCTGATGGATATGATTATCGATGATTGCAGACAGCAGATTGTTAGCACTGGTCACCGCATGAAAATCACCGGTAAAATGCAGATTCAGCTCTTCCATAGGCACTGCCTGGGCCATGCCGCCGCCGGCCGCACCGCCCTTTACCCCGAAGCAGGGACCCAGGGAGGGTTCCCGGATCGCGATGATGGCATTTTTCCCTTTCTTCCTAAGGGCATCGCCAAGACCGACCGTTGTTGTGGTCTTGCCTTCGCCGGCAGGGGTCGGATTGATGGCTGTTACCAGCACCAGCTTACCATTGTCTTTGTCAGATGCTTCCATCTTATTTAAGTACCGGTCGCTGAATTTTGCCTTGTACCACCCATACTGCTCATAATCTTCTGCAGTCAGGTCAAGACCTTCCGCGATCTGTGCAATAGGCTTTAGTTCCGCGCTCTGCGCGATCTCAATGTCTGTCTTCATACGCAATCTCCTCACGCTCACCATTCATTTAGCTCCCCCCGGTGGAAAGCCGACCTGCAAGGGGTTTTCGCTACTACTAAATCTCCTCCAGTAACTGCTCAAACTCCGCCATCGTCATCAATACCTGACGCGGCTTCGTCCCTTCCTCTTTACCGACCACACCATAATCAGCCAGCTGATCCATGATCCTTGCCGCGCGGTTAAAGCCGATCTTAAACACTCTCTGCAACATACCGATGGATGCTTTTTCCTTTTCAATGATAAACCTGCCGGCATCTGCAAAATAGGAATCTCTCTCATCAGTCGCCTTGCTCTCGCCGCCACCGCCGCCGCCCTGGCCAATCTCACTGATCTGCTGCAGGATCTCATTGGAGGAAGCATCCTCGTCGAGACCGGAATGCTCTTTCAGGAATTCTACTACATCTGCGACTTCACCATCCGATACAAAAGCGCCCTGTACGCGAACCGGTTTCGGATAGCCCTGCGGGTAAAACAGCATATCACCTTTACCCAGCAGTTTTTCTGCGCCAACATTATCCAGGATGGTCCTGGAATCAATTCCCGAAGATACCGCGAATGCGATGCGGCTGGGCATATTTGCTTTGATCAGACCTGTAATGACATCCACGGAAGGACGCTGGGTTGCGATGACCAGATGGATGCCCGCTGCCCTGGCCAGCTGTGCCAGACGACAGATAGAATCTTCCACTTCACCTGGCGCTACCATCATCAGATCCGCAAGCTCGTCTACGATGATCACGATCTGCGGTAGCTTATCCAGCGGCCTTCCGTCGCCATCCCGCAGGGTTTCCATCTTCTTGTTATAACCCTTCAGATCTCTGACGCCCTGCTCCTCAAATTTTTTGTAGCGGTCCATCATCTCATTCACGCCCCATTGGAGCGCAGCCGCTGCCTTCTTCGGATCTGTTACCACCGGCAGAAGCAGATGGGGAATCCCGTTATAAACGGAAAGCTCAACCACCTTCGGATCCACCATGATCAGTTTTACTTCTTCCGGTCTTGCCTTGTATAAAATACTCATGATCAGTGTATTGATGCAGACCGATTTTCCGGAACCGGTAGAGCCTGCGATCAGCACATGGGGCATCTTTGCAATATCCGTTACAACCACCTTGCCGCCGATATCCTTACCTACTGCAAAGGACAGCTTGGATTGGGATTCCGTAAACTCTTTTGATTCAATCAGCTCCCGCAGGGATACCATGGTATTTTCCTTGTTGGGGACTTCAATACCTACTGCGGATTTACCCGGGATCGGCGCTTCAATACGGATATCCGTTGCCGCCAGCGCCAGCTTTAAGTCATCAGTCAGGGACACGATCTTGGATACCTTAACGCCCTGGCCGGGCTGTAATTCATATCTGGTAACCGCAGGGCCTCTGCTGATATCGGTAACAGTAGCGCCCACCTTAAAGGTTTCCAGTGTTTGCTGCAGGATCAATGCCGTTTCACGCAGTTCTTTTTCCCCGGTGCCCTTTCCCGTATTTTGCGGTTTTGTCAGGAATCTGATGGGCGGTACCTGATAAGGTTTCGGCTTTGGCTTCGGAATTTCCGGCTTCTCTTCCGCCGACTGTTTTTCCGCCTGCGTCTGCACTGCCGGAACCGCCATTGCAGCAGGCATCGAACTGCTGCTTTCCGTCCTCGTCATAGAAACAGCCTGACCGGCAGGCGTCAGCATACTTCCCGGCTGCTGCGTTCCTTCGTTTTCTTCCGTATACAGATCTGCCGCATCCTCAAGCGCTGCGGTGATCTCTTCCATATCCATATCTGCATCCGCACCCGGCAGAATGTTTTCCACATCGCTTCGGATCTCAATCCGGTGTTTCGCCGGTCTTCTTACTTCAGCGACATCCTCATTCGCAGTAACCGCCGGTTCTGCGGGCATTTCGTCTTTCTTCTGTTTCAGCGCCTCCACACCATTTTGCGTAGCTGCTAAGTTTCCTTTTTCTTCGGCTGTATCCGCCTGTTCTCCTTCAGCAGAAAAACTGCTCGCTGCGATCACCGCGCTTTCCAGGCTTCCTGCCTGCGCAGTCTTGCTGCCGCTGTCTTTTTCCCCTCTTTGACCCTTTACCGCTCCGCCGGCAGAGAAATTATCCTCTTCAAGAAGGATCTCCTCGAATTCCCTGTCATCTTCTGCGATCTCGCGCTCCAGACCGGTGATCCTCACGCGTTCCATATCTTTCATGGTTGTACGGCGTGTGGATGATTGTCCCGTTTGTTTGCCGCGTCCTTTTCCAGCAGCAGATTCTTTTGTAGCAGATGGCGTATTTTCCTGGTTTCTTGCTGCAGCCACGGTTTCCATGGCTGTCTCCAGTAAATCATCATCCGTATCATCATCCGGTGTCAGGTCTGTATCCATGGTAACGCCGCTACGCTTTCTATCCATGCGGCGCTGCTCACGCTCCTGCTTTTCCTGCTCCCGGACACGGCTGCGTTCCTGCCGCTGTTCATAGAGTTCTTCATTACGCTCAATCCTGTATTCCATGCCCTCTCTGGCGTTATCCACCAGATTTCTGGATCCTTCTGTGATCATCCGCATAAAGGATCTTTCCGTCATCAATACCAGGCAGATGATCATCAGGATCAGCAAAATGCAGACAGTGCCTACACTGCCAAGCCCTTTCGTCAAGGCCTTTGCAAGGCTGCCGCCCAGCACGCCGCCACTGACGATATGTTCTGTGCCATAGGCATAATAGGACTTCGCATTATCACCGATATGTTCCAATCCGCCGATCATTGCAAGAAAAACATCTACGATCAAAAACAGACCGACACCGCAGATCTCTTTGACCAGTGCCGTACGCCTGCCGATGTTCACCACAATGAAAAGCACGCCGAAAAAGAGAATGATCGGAAACAGATAGGCAAGCATGCCAAAAAGACCGAACATCACGCTGCTGATCGCGTTTCCGGCCTTACCGATCAAATGAAAATTACACAAAAAAAGTAATGCGCAGATTGCCAGTCCCGTCCAGAAGATAACCTCATCCCGGACTTCATTGGAAAACCGTTCATCCGCTGCCTGTCTGCTGCGGCTTCTGGAATTTGAACGTCCGCGTGAACTGCTGCGTCCCGATCCCGAACGGCTTCCCGTCCTGCCTGTACCGCTTCTTGATGAAGAGGACGGCTTTCTGCCTTTGGTTGCTGCCATGTTAACTCCTATTGTATATCGTAATAATTTCGAGAAGGTTTCTCGATATCGAAGTGCATTTTGTCTTCCGGCACTTCGTAGTCATAATCCACTTCTTTGCGATTCGTGTGGGGCGTCGGAAGGGGAAGGGGATTTTTGATCATGGGCGTTGCCGCCTGGTTGCCTGCCGCATTTTGCGTGGAAGGATCTGCCTTTGCACCTTCATCACCGGCGCCATCATTTTCTACCGCTGCCACAGTTGCCTGGTCAGCCGCAGGAACCTCCGCAATCGGAGATGCGTTATTTATCTTGTTTTCATCCGACACTTGCGTATTTGTTGTATCCATAAGCTGCTCCCACGCCATGCATTTATTCCCAATGCTGCATTATCATACCGTACATGATGCTTTCTCATGCGACCGGTTTGTCTGCTCAGTCCTTCAAATAGGTTTCCACCTGATACCGGGGCCTGCGTTTGACTTCCAGATAAATCTTTCCGATATACTGTCCCACCAGTCCGATGGCAAACAGTTGCAGTCCACCCAAAAACCAGATAGAAAGTATTGTTGATGTCCATCCCTTGACCACATGTCCGGTACCGTAGGATACCAGGGAATAGATCGCTGCCACAATGCTGAGGAATACGATGAAGATCCCCAGTCCCGTTACAAAATCAATGGGCTTGATGGAAAAGGATGTGATCCCGTTCCAGGCCAGGGCCATCATTTTTTTCAAAGGGTACTTCGACTCGCCGGCCAGCCGCTCTTTTCTCTCATAATAGACATAATCCGTCTGATAACCCAGCATGGGAACGATACCGCGGATATAAAGGTTAACCTCCTCATATCTGGAAAACTCTTCCAGGGCACGTTTGCTCATCAGGCGGTAGTCCGCATGGTTATAAACCGTCTTGACACCAAGGGACGCCATCAGCTTGTAAAAAGCCTGGGCCGTTGCGCGTTTGAAAAGGGAATCTTTTTTCCGGTCAGACCGCACACCGTAAACGATGTCACAGCCTTCATGGAACTTATCGATCATATCCTCGCAGACATCCGTATCATCCTGGAGGTCCGCATCGATGGAGATCATCATGTCGCAATCGTCCATTGCCTGCAGCATGCCGGCCGTCAGCGCAAACTGATGTCCCACATTGCCCGCAAGCTTCAGTCCCCTGACATGATCATTTTCAGCATGAAAGCCGCTGATCAGTTCCCAGGTCTTATCCTTGCTGCCGTCATCCACATACAGGATATAGCTGTCCGCAGCCACTTTTCCCTTCCTGGCAAGATGGGAAAGCACTGAAAGCAGCGCCTTGGTGGTGATAGGCAGCATCTCCTCTTCGTTATAACAGGGCACTACGATTGCCAGTCTGTCCATGTAATTATTCTTCCTCCCAGTTATGATATACGGCCTGTACATCGTCATCCTCGTCTAAGAGATCGAGGGTTCTGTTAAACTGCTTGATATCATTTTCATCCGTCAGTGTCACGGTGGTCTGCGGGATCATGGTGATCTCCGCGGAAGCCATGGGAATTCCTTCTGCATTTAATGCGTCATAAACAGCCTGGAAATCATCCGGCGCAGTCACGATCTCAAAGCTGTCGTCTTCCTCTGCAAAATCTTCAGCGCCTGCATCAAGTGAGATCATCATCAGATCGTCTGCATCCTTGTCGCACTCTTCCTTGTCAATGATGATCTGACCCTTCTTGTCAAACATAAAGGATACACATCCGGGGGTTCCTACATTGCCTGATCCTTTGGTAAAAGCGCTTCTTACATTGGCTGCAGTACGGTTCTTGTTATCCGTCAGCGCTTCCACGATCACGGCGATACCGGAAGGACCATATCCTTCGTAGGTAACCTGCTCGTAGTTCACGTTTCCGCCTTCACCGGCTGCCTTCTTAATACCGCGCTCGATGGTATCGTTGGGCATGTTGTTGGCCTTTGCTTTTGCAATGACCGTTGCCAGCTTAAAGTTGTTTGTCGGATCCGGACCGCCTTCTTTTACAGCTACTGCGATCTCACGGCCGATGATGGTAAAGATCTTACCCTTGGCCGCATCGTTTTTCTCTTTTTTGTGCTTGATGTTTGAAAATTTTGAATGTCCTGACATAATTCCTCCTGAATATTTAAATTATAATTTTGTACAGTTTTGTGATATCTGTTTTTCAGATCATTTATCCGTAACTTTTGTTCAAATAACCATTTGTTCCGTTAAGAAAAATCCCCGTCGCCGGATTTGGTCACTTCCACTTCCCGGATCACCTTGCCTGCAATGGAAAGGCTTTTGAAATGATACCCTCCGTAATCCATTTCGATGATCTCGTCTTCTTCCGGGATGTGTCCTGCACTTGCGGTCATCAGACCGTTCAGGGTTTCTATATCTTCCACCTCAAAGGTGATGCCAAGGCGCTTGCCCAGTTCATCCAAAGGCGTCAGTCCGTCGATCTCATATCTGTCCTCACCCTTTTCCGTGATCTGGTCCTCATCCTCATCGTACTCATCCAGGATCTCGCCCACAATCTCTTCTAAGATATCTTCCATGGCCACAAGCCCTGCGGTCTGTCCATATTCATCAATGACCATCACCAGATGAGTCTTGGTCTTTTGCATGGCTTCGAAGAGATTGGAAAGCTTCCGCGTCTCCGGAATGAAACGTACTTCCCGGATCAGTCCCGGCGCGCTGCGTACAGACTTTTTATCATTCCTGCCGGTGGCAAGAAGCCTACAGGCATCCTTGAAATGCACCAGGCCGATGATGTGGTCAAGGTCTCCCACATAAACCGGGAACCTGGTGTTATGGCTTTGCAGCATAAAATCGTAAGCCGCCTTCAAAGACATATCCGCATCCAGCGCCACGATCTCACTTCTGTGGGTCATGATATCCGATGCACACTTATCGGAAAAGGCAAAGATGTTATGGATCATCTCTGCTTCGTTTTCTAACAGGACGCCTTGCTGGGACCCCTCATCCACCATGGAAATGATTTCTTCCTCGGATTGCGCCTTTGATTTTTTCCCCTTAAACACCATTTTATCCCTTTTGCATGACAATTTTTGTTCTTAATATATGCGGTTTTTCGCATACATTGGAAATTATACCATCTATTGTGCCTTCCGTCAATGTCAATACAAAGTGTTGCTATTCACAGCCGCAAAGAGATCCTAAGCGTGCCCATACGTTCACATACCGGCCTTTCAAACACAAAGTCGACCACCGGCTTAGCCGGTGGTCGTGATCATAAATATTCACAGCAATTACTATTATGCGTTTGA
>JAFZNL010000220.1 GCA_017550925.1 Lachnospiraceae bacterium
TAGAAGATAAATTGCTGGTTTATGTGGCAAATGATAAGATCTATTATGTAGAGGCAAGTCAGGCGGATAGAAAGAAAAGCACGCCGGGAAACATTCAGAAAACGTCGCCGGCAACGATGACATCCAATCCAGCGGATGCTGGGAAAGATGACGGTAAGGATATCGGAAAAAATACCGGAACGATAAATTCAGCCGGATCTGCCGGCAGCGGTATGATGGAATTTACGCCTGGTGACGGCGTCATGGAGTTTGCCCCGGACGACGGTGTGATGGAATTTTCACCGGATGACGGCGTCATGGACTTTGCTCCTGCCGGCAGCGGGGAAGCAGGACAGATCGCTGCATCCGCCGGCAGTGATACCGCAGATGGCAGAGCGGCTGCGGAGAAAGAGATTGATTATGACCAGGTCATCACAAACCTGAAGAATCAGGGCGTTAATACGGAAAAAGGCCTTGCTTACTGCGCCGGTGACAAAGAATTCTACGCAGAGCTCCTGGATGATTATGCAAAAGCAGCAGTAGGAAAGTGCAGGGAACTGACAAATTACCTCGAACAGGAAAACCTGGCGGAATACAGGATCCGCGTCCATGCGGTAAAGGGCACATCCATGTGCATCGGCGCCATGGAAGTTCATGACATTGCAAAAGCCTTGGAAGAGGCAGCAGCGAAAGGGGATATCGCCGCTGTCAGGGCTGACCATCAGAAACTGGTGGATGCCTATGGACAGATAGCAAAGGTGATCAGCGGGGAGCTTGGTTGACTTGTTATGAAAAACATTGTAAAATTCTGATGATCGGATTATCGATTGGATGTCAGAATTAACAGAGGAAAACAGAAGCCGAAGAGTAAGTGGTGAATGACTGAGTGTGAGGCATTTTTGTGAGGAGGATAAGACATGGATTATGATCAGAATAATATGCAGGGATACGGGACCGGCAGCGACGGTTTTTCTCCCATGCAATATGACAACGGCGGATTTACCAATACAACCTATCAGAATTACGAAGACATGGCAGGCGGTTTTGAAAGCGGCAATGCAGTGCAGACGCCCATTACGAAACTGAAATCCCTGATGTATGAAGAGGTGATCGCATAGTCCTTCCTCTTTATGGTGGCAGCCCTGGTGATCACGGCATTCGCAGCTTTTACGGCACCTTATTACATGCTGAATTGGCTGGTGGGCGGCTCTTATAACCTGTATATCTTGTTTGGTGCGGAAATCGCCATCGTCCTGATCTCGAACCAGGCACTGAAGAAAAACAATGCGATCCTGGCAGGCATCCTGTATACCATCTATTCCTACCTGACCGGCGCGACCCTGGGCATTATCTTTTTGGCTTATACGGGAGCATCCATCGCAGCAGTATTTCTGATGACAGCAGGCATGTTCGGTGTGATGGCGGTTTACGGACTTGTAACACAGCGGGACCTGTCCTCCTTCAGCAGCATTCTGATCATGGGACTTGTGGGCATCATCATTGCATCCCTTGTCAATATGTTTATCCTGCATTCGGGCGCAATTGAATTCATTATTTCCATCGTAGGTGTCCTGATCTTTGTAGGACTGACTGCCTATGACACCCAGAAGATCAAGGAGCGTGTTGCCATCGCAAATGAAGGAAATGTGCTGACGCTGGCACTGGCAGGCGCTTTTGAGCTGTATCTGGACTTTATCAATCTGTTCCTGAAGCTCCTGCGTCTGTTCGGTAAGAGAAAGTAAGAAGAAACCGCTATGCGGGATATGCGGATAAACAGATGATCTATTGAAAGTAAATGTATTATGCAACCGTCAAAAACGAAGCAGGTAAAACCGGATAAACGGGAATTCATGACACAGACACCGGTACCGAAACTGATCCTGACGTTGGCAGGACCGACCATCATCAGTATGCTGGTAACGGGATTTTATAATACGGCAGATACCTTTTTTGTAGGACAGATATCAACCCAGGCTACGGCAGCGGTAGGACTGTGTTTCACGGTCATGGCGCTGATCCAGGCCCTGGGTTTTTTCTGTGGGCACGGCTCAGGCAATTATCTGTCCAGAATGCTGGGGGCCGGGAATAAAAAAGAGGCCAATGAGATGGCGTCCACCGGCTTTGCTCTGGCGCTCCTTTTAGGCTGTATCTGCGCCATCCTGGGGAATGTCTTTGCCCGTCCCATTGCAGGTGTTTTGGGCGCTTCGGAAACCACGATGGCGGATACCCTTTCCTATATGCGGATCATCCTGCTGGGTGCTCCCTTTATGATGGGGCAGTTTGTGATTAATAACCAGCTCCGTTTCCAGGGCAGCGCCATGTATGCCATGGTAGGCCTGATGTGCGGCGCTGTTGTCAATGTGGGACTGGATCCGCTGTTGATCTTCGGTTTTCACTTAGGGGTCCGGGGAGCGGCCATCGCCACCATCAGCGGACAGTTTATGAGTTTTTGCGTCCTGCTCATCGGCAGCCATCAGGGAGAGAATATCCGGCTTTCCATTGCGAATGTGCATATCAACGGACACTATCTGTATGAGATCATCAACGGCGGCATTCCGTCGTTGTTTCGGCAGGGACTGGCAGCAGTGGCAACGCTGCTGCTCAACCATTATGCGGCAACTCTCGGCGGTGATGCAGCAGTTGCGGGCATGAGCGTTACTACCAGGGTTTTGATGATGATGGCCTCGGCCATGATCGGTTTCGGTCAGGGCTTTCAGCCGCTGTGTTCCTATAACTACGGTGCAGGAGACGGTGGCACTTTTGTCCAAACTTTCTGAGGCGAAGCATTTTGTGAATATAAAAGTCGAAATGGATGAGATGGATTTGACTTGTGCGGAGAGTAA
>JAFZNL010000221.1 GCA_017550925.1 Lachnospiraceae bacterium
ATTCACGGAAAATACATTTGATGAAGAGATAACTGTAAATGAAGAGGTCGCAAAGAAATCGGCGATTGAAAAGCTTGGCAGGGAAGATGGTAAGAAAGAGGCCGTAAAAACAGCGGAAAGCAAACAAGATGCCGATCCGGAAAAAGAAACCCCGGAAGATAGGGATGAGCGCCTGATCGTGGATATGATCGATCAGGATGAAGCGCCTGAAGAAAAAACGCAGACGGTAGAAGATAGTTCCCAGCGGATGTCCCGGATCGAAAAACAGTTCCGCCGCATTTGGAAGGAAGAGGGTTTCCGCCTGCGCCGTATGGACTTTGATCAGTTCACCGGTTATGCGGGAAGTCAGGTTTCCGGTTATGATCCGCTGCTGAAAAAGGCCAGGAGCATTCCCTGCAGGACGCTGGCGGCATCGATCCCCTGGGCTTATCCGAGGATCATGGAGGATGGCGGCAGATTCATCGGCGTTGCGGATCAGGTGCCGGTATTTGTTGACTTTTTCAAAAAGGATGAAAAGCAGGTCAATTCCAATGTACTGATCGCCGGCAGGGACCGGGAGATCACAGCCCGGTTTGCCGGAAATCTTCTTTCGGAGTTTGCGACAGCGGACGCCCGCATTTTTGCCTTTGATACGGAAAAAAGATTCCGGGATGTCACTGAGAAACTGGGCGGCGCCGTTACAGATTCAGATGACGTTGCAAAATGCAGGATCAATCCCTTCCAGATCGTTTTGATGCAAAGCAGCGATGAGAAAAAAGAAAAGGGAAGGGACGGCGTGGTCGGAGATTTTGCAACCCACCTTTACTTCCTGGACGGCTTTTTCAAGCTGCTTTTGAAAGACGTTGAAAGCGATGCGCTCGAATACCTCGGCAGCCTGATCGAAAAGACTTATCATGAAAAAGGAATTTACGCAGATACCGATCTGACCAGGCTAAGGCCCGAGGATTATCCCATCTTTGATGATCTGTATGCTCGGATCCAGATGGAATTTGCATATGAGAAAAATGAATATCTGCGCAGTATGCTGCGGAGCCTGATCAATCATATTTCCAAGTTTGCGGGCGGCGGACGAAACGGCAGCCTTTGGAACGGTCCCACCACCTGCATATTTGACGGCAGTTTTTCCGCCTTTGATTTTTCATCCATGATGGACAGCGGAAATACAACACTGGCGGCAGCGCAGTTTTTACTCTTCCTCCGGATGCTGATGGGTAACCTGACGGCGCAGGAATCATTTTATGAAAAACTGAAAAAAGAGGAAGAAGACAAAGCCATAGAGAATGATGAAATGACCGGCACTGAAGACGGTTCCATCGAAGAAGATCGAAACGGGGATGAACAGGATGAGGAAGATGATCCATTCGAAGACCTGCTCTCCATAGATATGCCCTGTGGTTTCTGGGAAAGACCGGCCATTGTCTGGATCGGGCTTGCGGATGAGTTTTTAAGCGACCAGGATCCCATTGTGATCTCCGCTCTCTGGCAGATGGCAAGAAAGCTGCAAAAGGAAGGCGGCATGCTGGTCATCGATACCAAGAATCCCGGAGCCTTCACCGGATCGGGAGAGATGACAGCCGCATCTTCTGCACTGTTGGGAGAATTCCGGTATGGGTTCTTTTCCGCTTTGTCTGACGGCGACCTGAAGAGTCTCGGCAGACTGCTTGAACTTCGGGGCGGTATTCATCCGGAAGAAGAGCAGGTGCTAAGGAGACTGTCCGGCGATGAGATGGCAGGCCTTGTCTGGAACGGACCGAAGTTTTTGTTCCATGCGGCATATCCGGATGAGATCCCTGTGGATGAGGATGGCCCTGATCCGCAGGAAGAAATGATAGAAGAATATATGCCGGAAACGGAAGCGTTGTTCGAAGATATGAAGAAGAGAAGACAGCGCGAGGAGAAGGAAAAAGAATACAGACAGCAGCAGAGGGAAAAACTGAAAAAACAATCAGCCGCAAAACCTGCTAAGCCGGAAAGAAAGCAGGAAGAACAGAAACTTCGTGATCCTGACGGGCCGAATGAAGATAAGCTGATGGCAACGCTGGAACAGATTTTGTCCGGAACAAAGACGGAGGAAAGCAGTCCTGCTCCTGGAGATGCGGCTGAAAATAGTAAGCCATTGCTAACTATTTCCCGGGAAAAACCTGATCAGCCAAAGGCAGAAACAGCGCCGCAGCCGGAAAAGGAACACACTGATGACGGCGTCAGGGATGCGATATTACAGCTGAATGAAACATTGAAGGCAATGCAGCAGTTTATGAGCAGCCAGAGTCAAAAAGACCAATAAATATAGGATCAATTAATTAAAAAAATAAGTAACCAGGCGGGGATAGTGGTGAAACCTTACCACAAAACTACTGATTAAATCAGGAGGGTGAAACATGGCAAAGGGACAGAAAGAAAAAAACGAACAGGAAATCAAAGTCAACGGGCTGAAGAACATGCTCCACGAGCTGCTGGATAAAAAGAGCAGGCTGGAGCTGATCGCAGGCATCGGACCGGCTAACCGCAAGTCCGTGGAACAGGAGCTGTCTACGGTGGAGAACAACATCGTTTATATCCAGTCCAAGATGGCGCTGGCGGAAAAGGAACTGGATCAGAGTAAGCAGGAAGAGGCTGATCAGGAGAAGGAAAAGGATACCTATAAGAATAAACTTGCCTTCATGGTTGTCACCAATGCCAAGTACATGGAGGAGCAAAAGAAGAAGGAAAAAGAGGAACACCAGAAGACGGAGGAAGAGATCAAGGAAGAGATCCGTCAGGTTGTGGATGACCTCTTTGCGAATCATAAGTTTATCCATGTCACAAAGGATCAGGTGGAAGAGATCTTAAATAACAAAGAATTTGCAACGAAAAACTACACAACAAAACTGAAACATGAAGACATCAAGACTGCGCAGGAAATCCGAAGGATGATGGAACGCGAGATCATCAACAGCGGCACTGCCCTCACAGGTGACCAGAAGAAGGATGAAGAGGCATTCATAGCAAAGATGAAGGAGCCCAATGGCTTTGAGATCACAGTGAGAAAGATGAAAGCAGGGATGAAGGCTTTCAAGGATAACGAAGAAGATCTGAGGAAATTTAATGAGCTCTTAAAGAAGGCCCAGGCCATTGCAGAGGAAACCAGAGAAGCGCAGAATATACTGATCGCAAGCGGCAGGAGCATGCGTGATAACGGTTATAAGATCGCCATGATCGGCAGGGAACAGGAATTTGTCCGCCTGATCAATGAATTTGCCAACAATTGGTCGAAAAAGATGGAAGCCGTCATCGCAAAAGCAGGTCAGGATGAAAACGGCGATTTCCTGAAGGAAAAAAACAATCTTTCCGTTTTGTCAAAATATGCGGTAGCCAAAGAATTGATCTATCATGCAGAGCGGCAGATGCGCCTTGACGAAGTGCTGGAGAGAAACAATCATCTGCGGGAGAAG
>JAFZNL010000003.1 GCA_017550925.1 Lachnospiraceae bacterium
CTGAATAGTCAAACTCACAAGCCTGTCCGATGACGATCGGGCCTGAGCCGATGATCAGTACTTTATTGATGTCTGTCCTTTTTCCCATCTTTGGGTCCTCCTTAATTAATCAGTAGTTTTTCGGCTCCGCTTTTTCATATCGGACTTTCCACTACTCTAATTTATCAGTAGTTTTTCGTCTCCGCTTTTTCATATCGGATTTCACACTACTTTGCACACAATAAACACAGTATCTGTGCATACCTTTGCTATCATAACACAAAATATTGTAAAGTTCTACATGAAAATAAAAATTACGGGAATTATTTTGCAGACCTTGTGATTTTATGATAAAGAAGTTAGAATAATAGGCATAAAGGAAGATCCAAATCTTATTTCAATAAACCCATCCACAGACAATTGATCACAGAAAAGCGCAGGAATATCTATGAAAAAAACAAGACTCGCCGTTGTTTTGCATTACCTGAAACTCTGTATCCAATGGGGTGTATTCTCCGTTCTGACCGGCATTTTCTGCGGTTGCCTGGGAAGCGCTTTCTGTCTCTTTGTACAGTGGTCCAACGAACTGCGCGGGCAACACGGCTGGCTGATCTTCCTGCTGCCCCTTGCAGGACTTTTGATCGTGGCGCTGTATCAGATGTTCGGTATCACCAACGACAGAGGCGCAGATCTCATCTTTGACTCCGTCCGAAACAGTGACGATATTCCCTTTCAAGTGATCATCACCAGTTTTCTTTCTACCATCTGCACCCACCTTTTCGGCGGTTCTGCCGGCCGTGTGGGCGTAGCCATGCAGATGGGCGGCGGCATCTCTGCCCTGCTTTCCAAACGTCTGAAACTCAATCCGAAGGACCGGAGCCTCTTTGTCATGTGTGGTATGTCAGGACTGATCTCCGCTCTCTTTGGCTGCCCTTTGATGGCAACCTTCTTTTCCATGGAAGTAGTCAGCCTGGGCGTCATCTACTACGCTGCGCTCCTGCCCTGCCTGGTGACATCTCTTACTTCTTATTTTATCACAAGGGCTCTTTCCATTGCTCCCATGCGTTTTACTCTGGAATCCGTTCCAGAAATCCTGCCCTGGCCCCTGTTCCAGGTTTCCATGCTTGCCATAGCAAGCGCCGTGGTGAGCATTCTGTTCTGCGGCTTCATGATGCTCTGGGGTAAGGGGATCAAAAAAGCGATCAAAAATCAATATCTCAGAGTTTTAGTCGGCGCCGGCTGCATCCTGCTGTTGACCCTGCTGGTGGGCAACCAAAGTTATAACGGATCAAGTGCAGCGCTTTTGAATGCAGCGCTGACCTATGGACAGGCGCATCCTTTTGACTTTTTATTTAAAATCATCTTTACGGGCATCACCCTGCAGTCCGGTTATAAAGGCGGCGCGGTATATCCTGCCCTGATCATCGGTGCCACCTTTGGTTGCTGCTTCGGCACCCTGTTAGGGCTTCCTGCTGCATTTGCCGCGGCCATCGGCATGATCGCCGTTTTCTGCGGTTCCGTCAACTGCCCCATTGCCTCCATCTTCTTTGCTGCGGAAGTCTTCGGCGGACAGGGACTGTTGCTCTTTGCCATCGCAGCTGCCGTCAGCTTTGTCTTTTCCGGCTACTTTACCATCTTCCCGGGGCAACATTTCATCTACTCGAAACTTCGTATGGAATATAAGAATTCCGGGCTGCGTGACAGCAAGCCCGGAGAATAAATCTATATTTCATTACAGGCAAGTATTCAACCTTATTTTACGCCTTCTTTCCATGTTCGGCTGCCCTGATCCTTCGGAAGGCCGGCACGATCTGCGCCGCAACCGCAGCCTTGATCATATCCAGCGGAAGAAAGGCGAAAAATCCGGCGGTCACTGCCATGGTCCAGTTATATCCGGACTGAGGATAAAAGCGAAGGTATACCATCCCAAGCGCATCGATCAAAACCGCTCCCAGAACACTGACGATGGTATAACGCACTCGACCGTATTCCTTCCCCCGCAGATATGCCATCATCAAGATCGCAGGCAAAAACGCCAGCGTATAACCGCCCCAGGGATTCGATGCAAGATAACCAATCCCTGCCTTTCCGCCGATAAAAACAGGCACCCCCACGATCCCCAGCAAAAGCCATGTGATCACGATCATCAGCGCCTGATCCCAGGGAAACAAAAGCGCGATCAACAGGATACAGAAATTCTGCAGCGTGATATGAGGCGCTCCCGGAAAAGGAAGCGGAATGCTGATAAAAGCCGATACCGAAAGGATCGCCGCGAACATGGCCATCTGTACCATATCTGTAGTGGAAATTCTGCGTTTCCTATTTGCTGCATAGTTCTCTTTTGTCATTTTTTCGTTATTCTCCATGATATTCTTTGCATTTTTACTACCGTCATTATGACAGCAGTTTCATCCGATTCATTTGTTTGTTTTTATTCGCCTCCCATATACTAAACTAACGCCCCCTCAATTGTCAACCCTCAACAAGCGTTACGGTTAACATTTCTTCAATCGACTTAATCACAAACTATGTATTCCCGATGAGGCACGCCGCAGGTGATTTTCCGGAAAACCCTTCGGAGCCTGCGACGTCAGGGCTTTTTCCGGGAAGTCACGGAGGCGGGCCGGCGTACATCTTATCGACATCTGACAATAACTACAATCAGACAATAGAAAACGGGCGGGGCCAGTATAGGCTCCGCCCGAAAACTCACAACTCACTCATCTCAACCACGAACTCATTTGTACTTTCCTTTATACTTCGCGGTCTTCATCATCTTCTTAAACGCCGTCTTTTCTTTCGCTGACATCTTCGGCAGTTTCATCTTGGCTGTCTTCGGAACACTTGCAAAAGATTTCGCTGCAAATTTGGTCTTCTTATTCTTTACAACGATCGTCTTCAGTTTCTTACAGCCGGAGAACGCCTGTTTGCCGACAGATTTCACATTCTTAGGGAATGTCACCTTCTTTAAGGCCTTACAGTTCTTGAAGGCGCTCTGTCCGATGGATGCAAGCTTCGTTCCCTTGATCGTCAATGTCGTCAGCGCTGTACAATTCTCAAATGCACTCTTGCCGATGCTGACCACTGTATTCGGGATCGTTACCTTCTTGATCTTCTTGTTACCCTTGAAGGCCTTATCCGCAATCGCCGTCACCTGATAAGTAACGCCACCAACCGTGATCGTGGCAGGAATCTTCACAGTACCGCTTGCCTTCGGATCGCCGGTAAATGCAACCATCTTGTCAGTAGCGGATATGATCTTATAGGTAGCGCTTTTTCCTGCCTCATTGACAATATCGCCTTCTTTTACTACAGGCTTATCTTCTGTCTTACCCGGATCCTGTGTACCTCCCTGCTGCGCGCCTGATCCGTTACCGGTTCCCTGCTGCGAAGAACCATTATCAAGTTTTGCGATCACAGTTCCTTTGGTCACAACCGTTCCACAATCGTCGCAGACCACATCACCGGTATAGCCTTCTGCATCTTTTGTTGCGTCCTTCTTGTCGGTCACATGTGTTTTTGTATGAGCGCACTTTGTGATCTCCCAGGTAACATTTGCATCAAATTCAGGCGTACCCTTAAAGTTTGCCGGATTCTTCGGCGATACTGCCGCATGCAGATTGTAGGTTCCCACCTGCGTACCTTTGGTATCCCCTGTATAAGTCACATTCAAAAGATCTGCAATACCGCCCGGGATATCCAGTTTATACTCCGGTTTCTGTTCCTTGCCGTTATAGGTATAAGATCTGGTTCCCTCCCAGACAAGGGTATAATCTGACAGGTTCATCTTTTCGATCACCCAGGTGGC
>JAFZNL010000222.1 GCA_017550925.1 Lachnospiraceae bacterium
CCTGTCCTTCCACATTTAAAAAGACCATGCATGGGCATTCGATCATGCCATGGAATGCGTATTCCGGAAGATAGAATTCCCCTGTCTGTTCCCAGAAAAGAAGATCTGCCGAATGATAAAACAAGATCCTATCCTCCCTGGTGATGCACATGCTAAAACCGCCTTTTGTCGGATTTGCAAAAACATGTGGATCCCTTGCCGGGGTATGATCAAATCCTTTGATGATCGGATTGCCTTCATACTTTTCAAAACAGAGCCCATCAAGGCTATACGCCAGGCACTGCTGCTCCCTTTTTGTCACAGGATGATGGGCGGTGTAAAAAGCCAGCAGCGGAGGATTTTCCATGCTGCCGAGACCACTGATGTTACCTGCATCATAAAAGCAGCTGCCTGAAAAAATATCTCCCATCTCATCCGGATATAAAGCGATGGGCAGCTCCTTCCAGTGCATCAGATCTTCCGATACCGCATGTCCCCAATGCATGGAATCCCAAACCAGACCATGGGGATTATGCTGAAAGAAAATATGATACTGACCTTTATAAAAGACCAGCCCGTTGGGATCATTGATCCATCCGTATTTTGGCGTAAAATGAACCTCCGGCCTTAAGTTCATGTTCATTCCTCTCCATCAAATATAATACCTTTACACCCGTTAAACTCGCCAAACTTCTTCAGTGTCTTTTCCGACGAAACGATATGCACCGATCAATCCCTGCCCAGCCAATATAAACTGCCTTGCCTGCTGTTTTGAAATAGTCCTCATAAAACTCTCCCGATGCAATTGCTAAACACCGCGTTCCTTAATATACTCGATCAGCCCCAGTTCTGACTTCAGCTCACCGGCGCTTGGATAAGTATCCTTCATCTTCATTGCCGCATCATATTCCTTCTGCGCCGCATCCCTATCCTTTTTGTACAGCAACTGATATGCATAGAGAATGCGTCGTTTGGATACCTGGGTTTTCGCAGAAGAATCGATATATGTTTTCAGTGTCTTATCAAAAAACGTTTCAAGTCCCTCTGTATCCCCTGTCATGATCTTGCAAAACAGAAGTTCCGAATTGCATTCCAGTTCATAGACCGCATTTACCTGCCCTTTATCGAGCACTCCCTGCATCAGCTTTTTCGCCGTTTCAAAATCTTTTGCATCAATGGCAAGGGACGCTTTCATGATATCTCCGATACCGGTCTTTTCATCGCCAAAATCAAACAACTCAGGCGGTATCTGTGAAGGCTCATATCCGGCATATAGAAGCCCGTTGATCCGAAACTGCTTATAAAAATTCATGCGCAAATTCTTATCGCGGTACATGGTCAGGATGTTATACCCATCATTCGGCACCTGCAGGTTCATCGGAACCAGATTCAAAAATGCCTGCACAAGAGACAGGATCCCAAGCATCAGTGGTGGCATCGCCGCATAAAAGTTCGGAATCAGTTTGCCGATGGGAATAAAAATGGCAGCCGTGATCAGATTAAACAAACCGCCGCCAAAGTTGTACCAAAAAAATGGAAAATCTTCCGCGCTGTCACACTCTCGCGGCATCAGCACACACTGTCCGCCGGTACCCACAATATTGAATTTTTTTCGTTTCAGTTTTCCATCTTCTTTGATCCATGTCATGCTTCCGACACGAAATGAAACAAACTCATATCCGGTCAGCAGTCCCATTACCAGATGCCCGCTTTCGTGAATGACCGTTCCGATGAGAAATCCGATCGTCACCCAGAACAGTGCATAGAACAACTGCAAAAATGAGTAATTCCTGCTGATAATGAATTTTGCGAGGACAAGTCCTCCTGCACCGCCGATCGCCATCATGAGAATATTCGTTACAACCTGCTTTTTCCTCGCTTTCTTCACGCCCTTATTCCCTCCAAATTTTCCAGATCTCATTCTTTTATCCCGATCATAAGCCGCATTGATCATCCAAAGTTCTTATTTCGCCATATCCGGTTTCAGTCCTCTCCTACCAGATGCACCGTTTGGTATGTATGGCCTGTTGCCGGCAGGAACTTGTCTATCACATCCGCTGTCTTCATCTTCAGGCTCGAAGTGCACACACAGGGATGGCAGCCCAACTGCTCGCCGGCAAGGACATCCTCATCGATGAGGAGCTGGACCTTGTGATCCTTATCATTCATCAGCCCCATGATGCTCACTGCTCCCGGCTCGATATCAAGGTATTTCAACATATCCTCAGGACCCGCAAATGAAAGCCGTGCAGAATTGATCTGCGCTGACAATTCCTTTGTCTTGAACTTTTTATCTCCTGGCATCATAAGCAGGTAAAAATTCGTCTTCTGCCTGTTGCATAAAAACAGGTTCTTGCAGATCAGCACGCCCAAAATCGCATCGATCTCATTACATGCTTCCATGTTGTTGGCAGGTTCATGATCTGTCCGCTGATATTTTATTCCCAAATCATCCAGAAAATCATATGTCCTGATTTCCCGCGGTAGTCTTCCCTCTGCATTCTCCGGTCTTCCGTTAAATAACTCCATTTCTATTTTCGCTCCTTCTTGCCTCATGGATTCTATCAGTTCCAAGTCAGCCGGCAGCCACCGAACCTCCTTGATCTCATGGACCAATGCATGCTGCGGCGTCTCCCCCTCTTCGATCTTTCCACTGGGAAACTCCCACCAACCTTTATATTCACCGTATCCTTTATTTTTTGACCCAATAATCGCAATAAAGGAAAGGCCTCCCCAGGCCGTTAACGCAATCGGGGAGGCACTTTTAACTGTTCATTCCCACTTTTTCCATA
>JAFZNL010000223.1 GCA_017550925.1 Lachnospiraceae bacterium
GATACCTTAGGACACGCTGCCGGCGACCGGCTGATCATCGAAACCGCCCATGCCCTGGCCAATGAGTTCGGCATGGAACGAACCTTCCGTACCGGCGGCGATGAATTCCTTGTTCTTTTGATGGACTTTGACAAAAAAGAGATTGAAAATGATATCGCTCTCGTTCAAGATTTTTTGCAAAGCATTGAGGTCAGCACCTCCATGGGCTTTGCCTATACCGATCGTTATGACGGTGCTTTGGATCCCCTGCTGAAAGAAGCGGATAAGAAGATGTATGAAGATAAAGAGCGGTATTATGAAAGGACGGGGAAGAAACGCAGAACCTAAAATATGATCCAAACAGAAAGAACCGGCATTTACCGGTTCTTTTTTGATGCTATCATTCTACGTTTTCTTCATCCTTATAGTAAGCGTTCACTAACGATCTGTATCCCAGTTTCTTTAGCATCTCATAAGTAACATTATATCTCGCTTTGGTGTGGGTTCCGCTGATCAGATACCGCAGACAGTCCTGCGCATACAGGTCGATTGCGTGCAAACTATCTGTCGTATTGATCACCGGGAAAAACCAATGACTCCAGGAGAGTTCATTATCCTGTGGACTTTCCAAAAGTTTCCGGTTAAAGATCCGGATAAAGGCCGCTGCCGCTTTTTCCTTTGCAACATCATTCCTGTCACTCCAGCGTTTCAAGGCATCCCGTTTTCTCTTCATCTTCTGCTTCAACTTCTTCACGGTAGCCGGCGCGATATCAACAATATTCTCCTTGCAGGAAAATCCCAAAAACGTAAACCCTTCGCCGGGCGAATAGAAGTTTTCCTTTGATGGATTGATGGATAGATCGTATTTCTCAAGATATGAATGGATAAATGCCGCATGAGTTCTAACCTCATCTTCGGTTGGTGCAAACAAAATGATGTCATCCGAATACCTGGCATAGATAACTCCCTGCTCTGCAAAATGCTCATCAAGTCCTTTCAGAAAAAGATTGGCGTAAAAAGCAGATTGCGGCGTTCCTGCCATGATCCCCTTTTTCTCACGGATGACCTGCCCACGAAAACGTACATTTTCTTCCTTCAGGAGCGATGTGAGAAAATCAAATAGTTCTTCATCTTCAGCCAGTGTTTCCCTTAAGATCGGCAGCAGGCTTTCCACCGGAATGGAATTGAAATAATCATGGATATCCGCTTTGTAAGCGTACATCTCAAAAATTGAACTGATCTGTTTTTCTTCATCCGGTTTTTTCTCAATCAGCTTCTTTCCAAGCAGCGCCTTCACCGCATCCTTGGCCGTTCTTCCCGGTCTGAAAGAATACAGGCTCTTTTGAAAAATCCCATCATACTTTCTGAGTATCAGATAGGTCAGAAGTTTCAGGACCGTACTTTCATCATCAGGATAGGAATAGACTGTGCGCCTTTTTTCCGAGCCCATCTTGCTGATCACGGCTTTTTCCGGCAAAGGAAAATCCTGACCTGACCGGATCTTTTCACAGATGGGCAGGTATCTTTTTTCGTCAATAAAAAAACGCAGCTCTTTTGTGAACTGCTTCGGACAAGCCAGCGAACACTTATATTCATAGAACCGGTTCCAAACCGCTTCGTCGCTTAATTGATCCAAAAGTGACATCCTGTAACCCCACAATATAAAAACAGAAGGAGAAGACGTTAAATCCCATAAATTATGGGATGTACTGGGCCGTACACGAAGATGCTGCCTGCGAAGCTTTTTGATTCTTCGTGCCGGGTCCACCGCAGGCGCCAAGCGTTCTCCTTCTGTTTTTTTCTGAATGTGATACTACTTAATTCAGTGCTTCCCTCATCCGGCGGGTCACATAGGAACGGGTATTCCACCAGCCGTCATGATCATAATAGAACCGAAGATACGGAATCCGCTCTCTTTCCGCTTCGTTGCGGATCTTTCTTGCCGTGCTTCCCTCATTCATCAGCTCCAGTACAAGCACCTTGCTTCCTCCGGAGTAGAAAGTATAAACCGTGCGATAGGTTCCCTCAAGGTCTTCTTTTTCATACTCGTAATCTGAAAACTCAATTTCAAAAATGTTCTCAAAATACTGAATATAAGTCCCATTGTAATTATACTGGTTTTCCTCCTGCGGCATTACCTCGCCCCAGGAATCTCCGGATGCCGGCTCAACAGGCACCGAATACGAGCTTTCCGTTTCCCTTCTTGCATTCTGCTCTTTCGCGCTGTCTACCAGACCATCTACGAATTTCCCCACTGTCTGGGAATCTACGCCGAGTCCATCAAGCAACTTATCAAATAATCCCATAGTATGCCCCCCCTTTTTCATGAACATGATAGCATCATTATACCCATGTCATTTTGCTACTGTCAACAAAGTCTGCAATGTATACAGAATAGGAAATACCCCGGCTATCAACAGCCGGGGTATTTCTCATATTTCAAAAATCTTTTGAGGAAAGGTTTTATGCAAATGTTTTGTAGTAAGCCTCAAGCAGTTCCTCGATCTCCTGAATCAGTTTCTTCATAATCATGCGCCCCCTTTCAGTTATCTGTCGCCTTGAATATTTTGATTAGTTACTATCTTTGGATCCGATCCGCTTTCCGGTTTTTCTTCGTTTTCTTTTTCTGATATAACAATAACACCTTGCAGACAATATGTAAAATACATATAATGATAGTTGCGATATACCTTATGGGTATATCACGGCACGTACATAATAACCGCTCTATATCTGTAAAACAAAAGAATCTGACAAACACGTATACTTAAACATTTAGCAATAGAAAGGAGCCCCACCATGGAACTTCGTCATATCAGATATTTCCTGGCTGTCGTATCAGAAGGCAGCATATCCAAAGCGGCGGAAAAACTCTGCATAGCCCAACCGCCCCTCAGCCGGCAGATCAAAGACTTAGAGGAAGAACTGGGTTCTCCACTATTTATCAGAAAATCAAAAGGACTGACGCTGACCGATGCCGGCGAGCGTTTCCTTCAGTATGCGCAGAGGATCAACCAGCTAGCCGATAAATCTGTGGAAGATATCAAAGAAATGAATGAAGGTCTTTCCGGAACCCTCTACCTGGCAACAGTGGAAGGATATGCGCCGGCCCTGTTCGCCGGCTGGATCGCGAAGTTCCAGCAGGCTTATCCCCTTGTGAGTTATGAGCTTTGGAACGGCAATACGGATGATGTGGTAAAGCGCGTACAGTCTGGGCTTTGCGATATCGGCGTCATAACCTCTCCTTATGATCAGGAAGGTCTGGATGGAAAACAGGTTTACGAAGAACCCTGGGTCGCCATGATCCCCGCAGACCATCCACTTGCGAAGGCATCCCGAAAGAGCCAGAGCATTTCTCTGGAAAAACTGGCTCCCTATCCGCTGATCATCCCATCCCGCCAATCCCGCAAGAAAGAGATCGAGGGCTGGTTTGCCCCCCTGGGCGTTGAACCTCAGATCTTTTGCAGGATCGCGCATATGCTAAATGCCTACGAACTGACTGCCAAAGGTGTGGGCATCGCCATCTATCCAGCCTCCGTGGAAAACTATGTCAGCAAAGACGTGGTGGTAAAACGGATCAAGGATCCTTCCGTTATGGCCCACTACATCCTGGTAAAAAACGCCAAATCTTCCCTTTCCATCGTTGCAGACGAATTTTGGAATTTTGTGACGGAAAATTGCCGGAATTAAGAAACGCCTAAAACCCGCGAACACCTCAAAATACCCGCTTTTTTTGTCAAATCTTTCCGGATTCTGTGAAAATCTATGGAAAAAGTATGAACATTAACGGACAAATTGTTGTAAGATTCCGCCGATGCATGCCTCTTTTTTTGGCACTTTGTCATTTGTGCCCATTTTTCAAGGGTGGTATCATACCCCATGACAAAAGAAAAAGGAGGTAAGAAAAATGAGCAGTTTAAAATTGTATGAGCTTCCTACCATCGAGCGTATGAGGCAGGCACTGTCAGAGTGCAAAGGTAATGTGTTCGTAAAACTGCCGGATGAAAGGGACTATCTGTTGAATAAGGACGGGGTGCTGGTAAGCATTCTTTCCATGTTTGAGAATCAGAAGGTATCCATGAAACTTGAATATGACAATCCATCCGATGCAGCTTCGCTCATTGGGATGTTGTTCTAGGTAGTGTAGATTCCGGTATGAAAATGCCAAGTCAAGAAACTACCGGAAAAAAGTACAAAAACGAAAGAATGCCCCGGCTGATAAAAAGCCGGGGCATTTTGTGATCATTATATCAATCTCTGTTCTATTTTACATACACTACCATGATTCCATTTTCTAGCCAGACGCTTGACATAAATGATAACAAATGATAAATTATTCGCAGAATGATAACAGATGATAAATCATTTACACAATGATAACAAATGATAAAAGTATAGCATAGTCCTAAATCAGTTCATAGATAATCAGGAGATACGAACATGAATCAAAACCCTTACAATTTGACTTTTGGAAAAACACCTACACAGATGATCACTCGAATAACACAGGAAAGCGAAATAACCAGAGCTTTTCTCGCAGCCACTCCTTCTATACAGGTTTATATGGTCACCGGCGTGCGTGGATGTGGCAAGACTGTTTTCATGACCTCTGTGGCCAATGCAATTGCAAGAGACGATAAGTGGATTGTTGTGGAACTGAACTCCTCCGGCGAGTTACTGAAAGAGCTTGCTGCAAAACTATATAACACAAAGGGGTTATCAAAACTATTTGATTCCGCCGGGATTAATCTTTCTTTTTGGGGAATCGGTGTCAATATTAAAAAAGCCGAGCCGATCACAGATTTGGCCACTGCTGTAGAACGAATGCTGGAGCATCTGAAAAAAAGAGAAAAACGTGTTCTGATCACAATCGATGAAGTAACCAATACAAAAGAGATGCGTTATTTTGCGGGAGAGTTTCAGATTATGCTAAGGCATGATCTGCCGGTCTACCTTCTAATGACCGGACTATACGAAAATATCAACAAATTACAAAACGAAGACAACCTGACCTTTTTATACAGAGCGCCCCGAATTCATTTAGGAGCGCTAAATGTCGGCAGGATCTCGGATTCTTATGAGAAAAATCTCGGATTATCCAAAGAAGATGCTTTAGCACTTGCCAAAAAAAGCAAAGGCTACTCCTATGCCTTTCAGGTTATCGGCTATTTTTCATACATCAAAAATGGAGATTATGAAGCTGCTCTTCCGGATATCAGGCAATACCTGTCAGAATTTGTCTATGAAAAACTTTGGATGGAAGTATCCGGAAGAGAAAAGGAGATCCTGACTTCCATGGTCACGAATCATTCAAATAAAATCAGTATGCTCAAAGAAAAACTATCAATGAAACCAAATGAGTTTAGCGTATATCGCGACAGACTTATCAAAAAAGGAATTCTGGATGGCAGCATCAGAGGACTCCTCAGTTTTACACTACCGTATTTTGATGAGTTCGTAAATGAGCATGCGGATCTCTAATATAACAAATGTTTTTCGCCATGTTTCTCCCAACAATATGATCAAACAAGCCCGAATACCTTCTCCCAGTCATCCGTTGCAATGATCCTCGGGCTTTCAACATTTACGTTTGCCAGCATGCTTTCTACACTGTTGGCAAGCGTCACATCAACAAACCTGTCCACGTCAATACCGCGCAGTTCAAAAAATAAAAGCGGATCTTCATCAAACCGAACCCCGATCCCGTACAAAACCGCCGCCACATGCTTGCACATAATTGCCCAATCCGGACAACTACAGGAAAAACTGATCTGTTTCGGAGAAGGGAATAACCCGTCACTTCCAAGAAAAACTTCTTCTAATTCCTCAGGAAAATCCCCTTTCAACAATTCATCCAGACACGAGATATTTTCACTGCATTTCGACATGATCTTCTGACAACGGCGTTCATCGATCGGACTGATCGTTATTTCAACCTTATAGGGTGTTTTTCTCCTTCCCTGTACTTTAGCCGATACTCTTCCCTTCTGGATCTGCAGATCCACAACCGCTCCGGTGCGAAGATAACGCTTTCCACGATCCAGTCTGCTCTCATAATCCGCATAACTTTCCAGATTTTCGCACCAGGACTTTCCCCAGAAACTGTTGGTGATCGCTCGTCCGCTGACAGTCACGGGATGCAGTTTCTTTCCCTTTGACTTTGCTTTCTTTGCTGTCTCCGCAGCGTTTTTCTGCAATTGATCCGTGGTCGGCTGATCATATACTACACCGGTCTCCCAATAACTCTTTTTCATATCCCATCTCCCAATTTTCAGTAGTTTTTGACACCGTATTTTCATATCGGGCTTTACACAATCAAACTGCCAAAACGAATGACTGTTACGTCCGGTTCCCTTAATCCAGTTTCAACACATTCAAGAGTTCATCATTACTCATCTCAGTGATCCAGTTTTCTCCGCTGGATCCGATCACATTCTCTGCCAGTTCCTTTTTTGACTCTATCAGTGTATTGATCTTTTCCTCAATCGTTCCCCTGCAAACAAGTTTGTGTACGACCACATTGTTCTTCTGCCCGATCCGGAAAGCGCGGTCCGTTGCCTGATTCTCCACAGCAGGATTCCACCATCTGTCAAAATGGATCACATGAGATGCATTCGTCAGTGTCAGTCCCGTACCACCCGCTTTCACCGACAGGATCATATAGGGAACATATGACTCCCCCTGAAATTGTTCCACAAGGCGACTCCTGGATTTTACGGAAGTTGATCCATGCAGCACCAATCCCCTTTTATGAAAAATGTCCGCCAGGTAATCATCGAGATAGGGGATGATTTCCTTAAACTGTGTAAAGACCAAAACCCGTTCTCTTTTTTCATATATCGTTTCACAGATATCACGCAGCATGGCAAACTTCCCGCTGTCCTTTTCCTCATATCCCGGCTGACCGAGATACTGGGAAGGATGGTTACAGAGTTGCTTTAACCGGATCAGCGATGCCAGGATCAGGCCACGCCGCTCCATGCCGCTCATCTTCATCCCCGGCGTATCTGCCATTTCCAGTTTTTTGGCGACGTCTGCCACATATTTGCGATACAGTACCGTCTGCTTTTTGGAAAGATCCACATAATCGATCTGTTCCAGTTTGTCCGGCAGATCCGAGATGATCGACTTATCTGTCTTGACACGCCGCAGCATAAACGGAGCGATCATTGCTTTTAATTTACTGTAACCTTCCGGCCTTGCTTCCAGGCTTTTGCAAAACCGTCCGAATTCATCTGAGCCGCCCAGCAGACCCTTATTCAGAAAATCAAACAGCGACCAGAGGTTTGTCAGATCATTTTCAATTGGCGTGCCCGTCAGTGCGATCCGCATTTTACTCTGCAATTTCTTGATCTGCCGCGTCTGTTTGGTTGCCGGATTTTTGATCGCCTGTGCTTCATCCAGAATCACACAATCCCATAATACTTTCGAAATTGCTTCTGTCCGGGCTGCCATTCCATAGGTCGTTACTGTCAAAAAAGTCTTCGATTCAAGTACTGCAAGTCTTCCTTCCTCTCCGCCTCCATGCATGATGGCAACCGGCATGGAAGGTGCAAATTTCTCCGCTTCCTTTTGCCAGTTTCCCATCAGGGATGCCGGAACGATCAGAAGCACTCTGGCATCTTTTTGATCCTTTCGAAACCGTTCAAGATACGCCAGAACCTGCACAGTTTTTCCGAGTCCCATGTCATCGGCAAGACAGGCTCCGAATCCCAATGAACTCATCAGTCGAAGCCATCCGTATCCGTTTTTTTGATAAGGACGCAGGGTAGCCTTAAAGGTTTTTGGAACAGCAACGCTTTTTACACGCTCAGGTGATCTCATGCTCCGCAAAAGTTCAGACAGCCACTGTCCGTTGGAAATCACAACTCCTCCGTCCGGATCTTCTTCCGACCTTTCATCCAGTCCCATTCTAAGGGCTTCCTTTAAAGTAAGTTTGCCCTTATATTTTTTCATGGTTTCCAGAAGTTCATGCAATCTTGCATGGTCCACTTCCACCCATCGGCCCTTCAGATATGCCAGTCCTTCCGTACTCGCAAGCAGCTCTCTGATCTCCGCTTCAGACAAGGATATGCCGCCAACGGAAAGTGAAGGCTGCATTTCGATCAGGCTTTCCAGGCCAAACAGGGAAGGCTTTTTTTCTCCAATGGTAACCCCAAGAGACACACCTGCATTTTTCTTGCGCCACCAATTCGGGATTCGGCAGATAATCCCGATCGACTCAATCTTTTCTACATCTCTTAAAAATTCATAAGCTTCTTTTGCAGTGATCCGGAGAGGATGGAACATCTCTCCGCTTTTTACAAACCCGCCGATCAGAGGAGATACATCCGCCGCCCGGTTCAGGCAGGATAACAGTTCCAGCAGTTTACCCCTGCCATTCTGATACTCCGTCAGAGCGTATTGAAGGGGTTTGTGTTCCACGCCTCCGCGTATCTTGGTAGAATATGTCGCCAGAAAACCAAAGGGATAATCCTCTTCTCCCTCCCTGATCCGTTCCACCAGATGAAAAAAGATCCGTTCCGGTACTTTCAGCTTCTGGCTTTTACCCGCCAGATACAAAGCAACACTGCCCTTGAACGTGCGTACCTCTTCACAATACTTTTCATTCAGCCGCCCGGCAAGAGAGGAAAGCCATTCCTCATTTACATATTCCGAGCCTGGTACAAATGGCACCTTGTCAAGCAGCCTCTGCAGATCTTCCTCTTCATAACGGCAGCTGACCTTTTCCCTCAACAGTTCCAGATCTGTCCTTCGCGTCAGGTTTCTTAAAAACTGTTCTCCCACCTCATACAAATACAGACCGGTTTTATCCAGCCATGTCGGTTTCGGCAAAAAGATAAGATCGTAAAGTGCCGTAATACGATCCTTTTCAAACCTCTTTCTCCATTTACGTAATTCACTGCTTTCTTCTTCCGGATGGTTTTCTTCCGTTACAAATCCTCCGGCTGTCAGCAAGATTTCAATCCTCTCGGTTTTCTTACCCACATCCATGTAAAAGCTCCTTCATATTTTAAATTATCATTTTCTTGCACATATCACTCACCCTTACAGATCAGGCACTTTTCGCCTTCAAAAGCAAATCCGTATTTGAATATGTTCTCTTTCGGTATCCCTCTTTGCAACAGATCTGTGTCATATTTCATCTCATCAATCTGCCCAAGCGCATTCTTTGCGGTATCTTCCAGCGTCTTTTCGCCGTCCAGTGTGTCAAATACCTTACTCCATTTTCCATATACTTTCTTTTTACGTTCTATCTTCCGCTTCTGCTGATCTCCAAAATCTGATGCAGGATATCCTTTGTACTCTGCATATCAGTTTCACAATCCCTGCTGATCTCAATGCTTGACTGTGCCGAAGCTGCCACCTCCTCGGAAGTGGCGGACAGATTACTGATGGCATCCATCACTTTGGTATTGGCCTCCACACAAGCATCCACATTATCGGAGATCCTGGCTACACGATCCGTCAGGTCGGTAACCGTTTCCCTTATGACCTCAAATTTTTCACCTGTCTCGGCTATCATTTTCCCTTGCTCATTCGAAGATTCCATGCTTTTTAGCATGTTCCCGGAGGCAATACTTACCTTATCGATCAGATCATCTATCGTGGCGGAAATCTGCTCTGCAGATTCCTTTGTATGCTCAGACAGTGCCCGGATCTCATCGGCCACAACTGCAAAGCCCTTGCCAGCCTCACCGGCTCTGGCCGCTTCGATAGAGGCATTGAGTGCCAGCAGATTCGTCTGGTCGGAAATGCCCAGGATCGTCAAAACGATCTTCTTGACGGTATCGGCGCTGTCCTGCAGATTCTCCGTCATTTCAGCAGTCTTTGCATTGATGGCTACCGACTCGTCTGATTTGATCCTTAGCGCTCCAACCAGGGCATTCCCTTCCCGGATGCTGTCCGTTACCTCTCCCGCATTTTGGCGCATCACGCGTGACTGATCTGCAATGTCATCCAGGGCATCCGTAATATTTGCATTCATTTCTGTCTGTGTCTGAATAGCAGCTGCCGTTAATGAAACAGACTGGGAAATCTGATCAGCGGCATCCGCACTGGAAGACACCTTCATAGAAAGCGCATCCATAGAAACATTGGCATCCTCAAGCCTTGCAGCGATCTTCTCTCCGATCAGACGGATCACCTCGGCGTCTCTTTGCTGCTGCTGCGCCGCCTGTCTGATCTCATCGAGCGTCTCCCTGTTCTGTCGGCTGCTCAGGCGCACATAAAAAACTGCCATCAGTGCCAAAAGGATCGCATAGACCGCATCTGTATAGACCATGAACTTTCGAGCATTCGGATCGGGGGAATAGGTAAAATACAGTACGATAAATAACAGATTATATGCGGGCACGATCACCGACGTGATAATGGCAAGTCTGTTTTCGCCATAAAGAAGTGACAAGATCAGAATAGCCGGACCGAAAGCCCACAGATACGGTACATGCACGCAGCCGAGCATAACGACCAGATAACCGGCATACAGGCTGATCATATTGATATAGCGCCCTCTGGCGTTTCCTTTGGTTGCTGCATAGCCGCAGATGGATAGCAGAAATATCAATCCCTGCAAAATAAGCATGAAGACCATGCTCATAAATCCAACCCTGCCAGATCGATATACGATCGTGGACAAGATCATAAAGATGTGGATCACGATGGAAAAAACAAATGCCCGACGATTACTTTCAAACGTATGTTTTTCCTGTAAACTCATAAGCTACCCCCCCCCGAATTGATCAGTAATATTTCGTCTCTGCGACCTGCCGTGCCATAAAAATTCTTCTTTTAACATCGAACTATTATAAACTTCAATTAGTAAAAACTGCTGTACAGTTTAATGCTTGCTTATACTCGTGTTTCATCATCCCCCGATATTTACATTATAACCGAACGGGGAATAATCGCAACAGAAAAATCCCCCGGCGCAAATAGCTAAAATCAAGCAGAACAAAACAAGATGATGGTGTAAAACTATTTCCTGTTTCGCATCTTCATTCTGATGATTTATGAAACTTATCTTTCCTTTATAATGATTTACAAAAAATGCCCCGGTGCGTTTGCACCGGGGCATCCAATTCATTTACGGATTCTTATAAATTTGTGTTTCAATTTTTCTTACTTAATTATTCTTATTTGGTAGCGTTCTTCTTTGCTGCTACGATATCGAAGACAACTGCTGCAAGAAGTACGACACCTTTTACGATCTTCTGCCAGTTTGCATCCACGCCGGTCAGGGACATACCCAGGTTGATAACACCGATCAGGGTTGCACCGATAACCATACCGAAGATCTTACCGGAACCGCCGTATGCGGATACACCGCCGACAACGCAGGCTGCAATGGCGTCCATCTCGAAGTTGGTACCTGCAGTAGAGTTCGCTGCCTGGAAACGGGCTGTTACGATATAGGTTGTGATAGCTGTCAGAACTGCCATGTTCAGGTATGCGAAGAACATGATCTTCTTGGTGTCAACACCGGAAAGTCTTGTTGCTTCTGCGTTACCACCGATGGTGTAGAAGTACCGGCCGAGCGTTGTTTTGGATGTGATGAAACTGTAGATCAATACGATCACTACAACCCATACCAAAACGGTCGGGATACCACCGGCCAGAGCCAGCTTGTAAGCAAAGAGGATGATGACTGCAACTGACAGTACGCTCTTTACGATTACAGATACAAGAGAGTCTGCTTCGTAACCCTTCTTTACCTTATTTGCTCTTGTCATGAAGTTCACAACAACAACTGCTGCACTTGCAATGATTCCTGCTACCAGACAAGGGATATTCAACTGTCCCATCGGAGTGGAGAACAGTTTTCCGGAAAAGATATCCAGGAAAGTTGTCTGTGCTGCGAAGGAAATGGAACCTGTGCTACTGTTTGCGGAAAGGAGTGCTGTACCCCAGCCGCGGAATGCCAGGTAACCTGCCAGTGTTGCAATCCAGGGCGGAATGTTTACATAGGCGATCAGGAAGCCCAGTACACAACCGTAGATAACGCCGACAAGCAGCATAACAAGGATGGATACAATGGGATTTGCTCCCTTAACTACCATGAGGATACCGCCGATGGCTCCGAGGAAACATACGAAGGAACCTCAGGAAAGGTCGATTTTA
>JAFZNL010000224.1 GCA_017550925.1 Lachnospiraceae bacterium
AGGGAGCGGATCCTGGACCTGATGGATAAGGTAGGACTGAACTCCGAGCACGCAGCACGCTACGCCCATGAGTTTTCCGGCGGACAGAGACAGCGTGTCGGTATTGCAAGGGCGCTGGCCACGGAGCCTGATTTCATTGTCTGCGATGAACCGGTTTCCGCATTGGATGTTTCCATCCAGGCACAGATCATCAATATGTTCGAGCAGCTTCAGGAACAGATGCACCTGACTTATCTGTTCATTGCACATGACCTTTTGGTAGTAAGGCATATTTCTGACAGGATCGCTGTTATGTACTTAGGACGCCTTGTGGAGCTGGCGAAGGCAGATCAGATCTGCGATAAGCCGCTGCATCCTTATACCAAAGCACTGATGAGCGCTGTTCCTGTGCCGGATCCGAATATCGCAAGGGAAAATAAGAGAATTGCCTTATCCGGCGAGATCCCGAGCCCCCTGCACGCACCGGCAGGTTGTCCTTTCCATACCAGATGTCCTTATGCCACCGATGCCTGCAAAGAGAGCATGCCACCGCTGACAGAGGTTGAGAGCGGAAGGTTTGTGGCATGCCACAGGGTAGGGGAGATTTCGTAAGATTATAACTATTCATAAATAGTGAATAGATATAATAGATTTATGTGAATGATTAGTAGTGGAAAGTCCGATTTAAATCGGAGCGAAATTACTGATGAATGAAGGAGGAGAGTATTATGAAAAAGAAGTTACTCGCAGTTTTACTGTCTGTAGCGATGGTCAGCAGCCTTGTTGCCTGCGGCGATTCCGCAAAGAGCGGAGATGCACCGGAAGAACTGGCTGAAGATATTGCCGCAGCAGCAGATGAAGATCAGGCAGCAGCAGACGCAGCAGCTGACAGTGCATCAACCGATGCAGATGCTGATGCAGCAGCTGATACCACGGCAGCAGATGACGGTAGTTTGAATGTCTGCATCGCTTCCGAGCCTGACACCCTTGATCCCGCACTGAACAGTGCAGTTGACGGCGCTACCATGCTGGTACACCTGTTCTCAGGTCTGGCAAAATGGCAGCAGGCTTCCGGCGGCGGTTTTGAGATCGTTCCGGATTGCGCAACCGAGCTTCCTGAAGGTACAGTAAACGATGACGGTACCGTAACTTACACCTACACCCTGAAAGACGGCCTTACCTGGTCTGACGGCAAGCCGGTAACAGCAGGCGATTTCGAGTTCGCATGGAAGAGAGCTGCTTCCGTAGAACTGGCTGCTGACTATGGCTACATGTTCGAGCAGGTTGACGGTTATGAAGCAGTTTGGGATGTTGATGATGACGGCAACCCGAACAACCCGGATGCTGAGCTGAACGTAAAAGCTCTTGATGACAAGACCCTGGAAGTTACCACAGTCAGCAAAGTTCCTTACTGGAATGAGCTGCTTGCGTTCCCGGTATATTTCCCGGTACGTGAGGACGTTGTTGCAAACGAGAGCTGGGCAACCGATCCTTCCACCTATGTCTGCAACGGACCTTACACCATCAAAGAGTGGAATCACAACTCTGTGATCACCCTTGTTAAGAATGATGCTTATGTAGATGCAGCAAGCACCACAATGCAGACCCTGAATTTCTACCTGTCTGATGATGCAAACAACATGCTGACCAACTTCAAGAACGGCGACTGGAAGATGATCGACGATGTACCGACCAACGATATCGCTTCTCTGAAGGCTGAGTATCCTGATAACTTCAAGATCGAAGGTCAGATCGGTACCTACTATGTGTGCTGGAACATTAACGAAGACATTCTTCCTTCCGGAAGCGGTCTGAAGGGTGAAGAAGCTGAAGCAGCAAGAGCTGAGATCAGAAATGCACTGTCCCTGATCATCGACAGAAACTACATCGTAGACAGCATTGCACAGGGCGGACAGGTTCCTGCATCTTCCTTCGTAGCAATGGGTCTTACTGATGCTGACGGCACTGAGTTTTACAAAAATGCAGGTTCCAATTCTTTCGACGGTTATGTAGATGTATCTGCTGATGCCCTTGAGAGCAATTTCAACACTGCAATCGAAACACTGAAAAAGTATTATACCTATGATGAGAGCACCGGTCAGTTCACGGATGCACCGACTCTGACCTATCTGTACAACACTTCCGAAGGCCACAAGGCGATCGGTGAGTATCTGCAGAGCGCATTTGCTTCCATCGGCTTTACCATGAACCTTGAGAACCAGGAGTGGGCAACCTTCCTGAATACCCGTAAGAACGGTGAGTATTCCGTTGCAAGAAACGGCTGGCTGGCTGACTACAACGATCCGATCTGCTTCCTGGATATGTGGACAACCGCTTCCGGTAACAACGATGTTCAGTTCGGCAAGGGCGCACATGAGAAGGTAAAAGGCTACAGCCTTGACCTGACACCTTACGGTTATGACACCAAGGTTGAAGATGGTACCTGGGCAGAGACCTATGATGTACTGATCGGCACCATCAAGACCTGTGAGGATGCAAAGAACCGTTACGCTATGATGCACGTTGCAGAAGATATGCTGATGGATACCGGTTGTATCTGCCCGCTGTACTTCTACACCGATCTTTACATGATCGATGACAAGCTTCAGGGATATTTCTCTAACCCGCTTGGATACAAGTACTTCATGTACAGCCACTATTAAAATGAAGGATGAGGGCATCTGTTTGCAATAACAGTAAATAACCTCATCAGATACATTGATTATCAAACGGCCCCGGAGTGATCCGGGGCTGTTTTATTGTCGCAGATCTTTGCGGATTTGCAGATGAAATCTGTGCATCGTTGGTTGAAAGAAATGAATCTTGTGATATGATAGATACAGTTGTAAAGCATCTGAAATTTCATGAATTGACCATATATTTACATCTGTAAAAGTAGAGGGATCGGATCAGTGAAAAAAGAGAGATTCGCAAAAAAATGGGGATTTAAGGTCAGCGCCGGCAGTATCTTTCTGATCCTGCTTGGCACAGCGATCAATCTGGCAGGCAGCCACTTTGCAAACAGCCTGGCTTTGCCCTGGTGGCTGGATTCCATCGGCACCTTTATCAGTGCCGTCTTTTTGGGTCCTATCGCAGGCGCCATCTCCGGAGCATTGATGAATGTGGTACTGACTTTTTCACAACCGGTGCAGATCTGGTTTAGCCTGGTCAGCATCTGCGGAGGACTTGCCGTAGGGCGCTTTTTCCCAAGGAACAGAAAAATCGATTCCTTTAATGTGATTGCTACGGCTCTATTTGCGGGCTTTGTCATGACTGTGATCTCCACGCCCTTGAACCTGTATTTTAATAACGGTATGACGGGAAACGAATGGGGTGATGCACTGACCATCATGCTGGCAGATTATATGAACATGAAGGCGTTCCGGTGTTTTTGCGGCGGCTTGCTGGTGAATATGCCGGATAAAGCCATTAGCATCATCATCACAATGATGGTCCTGCAGATCTACAGAAAGTTCAGACCGAGAAGTGAGCAGGGGGACAGTAGCGATGGCAAGACAGATGAGCAAAAGAAAGGTCTGAATGCAGAAGAGAAGACAGAGAATAATACAGAGAAGAAGCCTGATAGAGATAAAGGGAAAAACGGAATTGTCATCAGCAGCGTGTTCCTGTTATTCATACCGGTAATTTCACTTTTGATGTCACAAAATGTATGGGCGATTGCAGATATCAATTCCGAGTATGCCCCCGTGCTTTATGGCGTCAGTGATGGTCTTGCTTCTGCGGAGATCAACGCTATCGCACAGACATCGGATGGTTATATCTGGGCAGGCGGATACTCTGGTCTATACAGGTATGACGGTAAAAGCTTTGAACAGATGAACCTGGACCAGCGGATCAATAACGTGACGGTGCTCTTTGAAGACAGTAGTCGACGTCTTTGGATCGGTACCAATGACAGCGGCGTTGCCTGCTATGATACAGGTACCGGTGCAATCACTTTTTATACATCGGTGGATGGTCTTTCCGCCGATGCGATCCGTTCGATCTGTGAAGATGATGCAGGCAATATTTATGTCAGTACGACCTCAGAGCTTTGCCGCATTTCAGACGGCGTGATCAAAGTATATGATGAGTTTTCAGACCTTCGCTGCATCTATTCCCTGAAAAATCTGGGAGACGGGCGCATTATCGGCGTGTCTCAAAGTGGTTTGTTATTTGTTCTGAAGGGCGATCAACTGATATTTGAACAGAAGAATAATGATCATGATGTGACCTATACGACGGCAGCCTGCGATCAAAAAGGAGGGGTGCTGGTAGGTGGCACTACGGACCTGTTGTATCGTTTCCGTGTTGATGATGAAAAGGGATTGCTGCCCGGCGGCGGCTTTGTGGTGCAGGGGTTAAACTATGTGAATGCGATTGCATATTCCGAGAAAGCCGGAGGATATCTGGTCAGTGCGTCCAAAGGGCTCTTTTTGGTGAACGGTCCGGATCATGTCTCGGATCTGTCCCAGGATGGTTTTTCTCTTTCTGTGACGGATGCGATCACAGACGTACAGGGCAATTTCTGGTTTGCCTCTTCCAAACAGGGCGTTTTGAAGTTCTCACCTTCACCGTTTTTGCAAATTACAGAAAAAGCAGGCATGAAGGAAACTGCTGTGAATGCCTTACTTTCAGAAACAGACAAACTCTACGTAGGAGCAGATGATGGCCTGTTTTTGATCGATCTGCAAAACAATACATTACTTTCCGATGAATTGACAAAAAAACTGAAGAACACCAGGGTGCGGCATTTGATGCGGGACAGCAAAGGAAATCTTTGGGCATCTACCTATGGCATGGAAGGTCTTTGTATGCTAAGCCCTGACGGAACCATTACGGTGATGGAAGAAGCGCTGCATGGTCTTTTGGGGAGCAGATTCCGTTTTGCGCTGGAACTGTCTGACGGGACGGTTATGGCCGCCTCCACGGACGGACTGAATTTCATCAGGGACGGTAAACTGACACAGACCATGGCGGAAAAGGAAGGACTGACAGTGCCGCAGGTGCTGACAGCAATTCAGACGGATGATGGAACCATTATGGCGGGGACTGACGGCGGCGGGATTTACCTGATCAAAGACGGCAAGGTGACCGGTCAGATCGGTACCGAAGAGGGACTGAAATCCCTGGTTGTTTTGAAGATCATCAAGGGGACGGACGGATACTATTATGTGACCGGCACAGGGCTGTATTATCAGGGTTATGATGCGCCTGTTTGCAAGAAACTGTCGGCCTTTCCCTATAATAATGATTATGACATTTATATCGCTGATGACGGCAACGCCTTTGTCAGTTCCAGTGCCGGGATTTTTGTGGTAAAAGAGTCTGCGCTGGTGGCTGATGAGGAATATGAACCGATCCTGCTGAATGCATCAAGAGGGTTTACGACGACACTCACGGCGAATGCCTGGAACAGTGTGGTGGGTGATGAGCTGTACCTGTGCTGCAGCGATGGCGCCTGTATCCTGAATACGAAGACATTTAACGAGGCGGATGATAACTATGAGATCACACTTTCCTCCGTCACGGAAGAAATGGAGGATATCCCTGTCCATGCCGGCGTTTATCAGATCCCGGCAGGGAACGGCAGAATGCGGATCATGCCGGCGGTACTGAACTTTTCCATATCCAATCCCTATATCTCTGTTCAGCTGGTAGGAGTGGATGAGCAGCCGGTACTGACACATCAGAATGAACTCCGCGACCTGATCTACACCAGGCTGCCATATGGCGACCATACACTTGAGATCAAGGTCATTGACGAATTGACGGGAGAGATAAAAAAAGAGAGGGTTTTTCGTTTTCACAAGGATGCCCAGCTTTACGAAAAAACCTATTACAAGGTCTATCTGATCAGCGTCGCTGCCATGCTGATAAGTTTCCTGGCCTGGATGTTTGCAAAGATGGGCAACATGGCTATTATCAACCGGCAATATGAGCAGATCAGGCAGGCCAAGGAGGAAGCGGAGTTTGCCAATCAGGCAAAATCCCGATTCCTGGCTAACATGTCCCATGAGATCAGAACGCCCATTAACGCGGTTCTCGGCATGGATGAGATGATCCTTAGGGAAAGCAATGAACCGGAGATCCGTTCCTATGCATCAGATATTTATGCGGCGGGAAATACGCTTTTGTCCCTGATCAATGACATCCTGGATTCTTCCAAAATTGAATCCGGCAGGATGGAATTGCAGGAAGAGGAATATGAAACAGCAGAGCTTTTGCGGAATCTGAAAAATATGATCAGCCAGCGGGCGGCCGAGAAGGACCTGACACTGATCCTGGATTTGGATGAAAAAATGCCGGCGAAACTTTCTGGTGATGATGTGCGCCTTCGTCAGGTCATCACAAATATACTGACGAATGCAGTGAAGTATACGCATGAAGGTTCGGTGACACTCAGAGTTTCTGCAGATAGGCAGGACGATATGGCAATTCTTCATGTTTCTGTAGAAGATACCGGCATCGGGATCAAGGAAGAGGATCTGCCTAAGCTTTTTGAAGCATATCAGAGGATCGAAGAGGGACGTAACCGGCATATTGAAGGCACCGGTCTAGGCATGAACATCACAGTATCCATTTTGAAGATGATGGGAAGCCGGTTGCAGGTGGAAAGCGTTTACGGGAAGGGTTCTAAGTTTTTCTTTGATGTGAAACAAAAGATCCTGGATGATACGCCCATGGGACCGCTGACAGACCTTGCGAAAGAGGGAAAAGATGGAGTTGCAGGCTATGAATCCGGCTTTATGGCGCCGGATGCCAAGGTTTTGGTGGTGGATGATAACGCCATGAACCGCAAGGTATTCTGCAGCCTGCTAAAGCAGACAAAGATTCAGATCACCCAGGCCGGAAGCGGTCAGGAAGCCCTGGATATAACCAATGAGGAGTTAGCAGGCGGTAACTTTTTCGATATGGTTTTCATGGATCATATGATGCCGGATATGGATGGCGTGGAGACTATGCAGAAGATGCGTAAGATTGCCGGTTATGATAAGGTGCCGATCTATGTACTGACGGCCAATGCGGTAACAGGCGCAAGGGAGCAGTATCTTGCGGATGGTTTTGATGGATTTTTATCAAAGCCCATTGTTTCTGCAAGACTGGAGGCGGCCATATTGGAGACGCTGCCGGAGGAACTGATCAGACCGGGGGAGACTCATGCTGATCATGGCGGAAATGGAAACCTCAATGCGGGATCCGGAGCGAATGGTAACACCGATGCTCACGGTGAAGGAACCGGCGTGAAAGAAGGCGTGGAAGACCTTCCCATGATCGATGGGCTGGACTGGGATTTTGCATATCTGCATCTGCCTGACAGAGAGATGCTTCTGGAGTCCGTAAAGGAGTTTTGGGAAACCTTATCTTATCAGGCTGATAAACTGGATCGGATGAAAGATGCTGATGATATGGAAGCTTACCGCATCCAGGTACACGGCATGAAATCCTCGGCGGCAACCGTGGGTATCGTGCCGCTGGCAGGTATGGCAAAGATATTGGAGAATGCATCAAGGGACGGGGACATAGATACTGTAGCGAATCTCCATCCGACCTTTATGACAAAGTGGAGAGAATATGAGGAAAGGTTGGATCCATTGTTCCATCAGGGCGTGACCGGGGATGATGGAATGGAAGATGGCGCTGCTGATAAGAGGCAAGATGGATCGACAGAAGGTATTGTGAATGATCCCATTGGTATGCCTGAAGGGTCAGAGAAATACGATGACGAATCGAAACAGGGAGGTAATACAGCAGATCCTGAAATGATGATCGCCATGCTGGCAATGTTAGAGTCTGCACTCGAAGAATTTGAAGTGGATGAGGCAGATTCCATTATGGAAAAAATGCAGTCTTATGACTTTGAACCGGAAATGAAGGGGCTGGTGAAAAATCTGAATGCAGCAGTGAAGGACTTAGATACAGAAGGGGCTGCAGAACTGATCGGGAAGATCCGGGAACTTTTGGGATAGCGGTATAAACCTATCATGAAATGTGAAATGTCAGAAAATACATTGTGAGAAGCGATAGGATATTTTACTGTATGATGCATGAGATATCCGTAAATCCGTTGCCGAAACAGTGAAAAAATGTTATAGTAATCTTTAGTGGCCGGATGATAACCGGTCAGGTATTGGGATAAAGGGGATAGCGATGAAAACAGTAATGATCATCGGAAAAATGAATGAAATGCTGAAGGATCTGAATGATTATCTCAAGCACTATTTCAGAGTTCAGATCTGTTCAGATAATGTGGTAACTGCCATGGGTATGATCAAGGTGACGGAACCGGATCTTTTGCTGATCAGCCTGGTAGGATTGTATAGTATCGGTTCTGATCTGTTTGCAAGGATACGCAAAGAGTACAGCAGTCTCCCGGTACTGACCATCGGTTCCGCTGCAGATATCAGGGATGTGGCGCATTTTTATACAGGAGAACAGTTTGAAAACCTGCTGCGCCCGCTGGATAATAAGGATGTGTTTTCGGCAATCTGCAGGAGACTTGATTTAAATGAGCAGACCATCAAGGAAGAAGCAACAACCTCGGAAGACACCAGAAAACGTGTCCTTGTGGTGGATGATAATGCGGTAACCCTTCGCAGCATGAAAGCAATGCTGGGTGAGAAATATCAGGTTATGCTGGCAAATTCCGGCATGCAGGCTATGACCTCCATGGGAAAGAAACGGCCGGATGTGATCCTGCTCGATTATGAAATGCCGGTGTGCGATGGAAAACAGACCTTGGAAATGATCCTGGCGGATGAAGATCTTTGTACCATCCCCGTGATCTTCCTGACCGGTGTTAATGACAGGGAAAATATCCACGCGGTGTTAAAACTGAAACCGGCGGGATATCTCCTAAAGCCGGCGATCCCGGAGCGGGTGTTCGGCGCCATTGAAAAAGCCCTCGGTAATGTGGAGGAAGCGTAAAGCCGGTTAATGCATAGGGGGTTCAAAATAGATATATTTTATCTTTGGGTTATATAATTTTCATGTAAAATCATTTATGGGTATGAAAGGAGTATCAAAATGAAGGAACAAAAAAGAACACGTAGTTTTGTATTTGCCATGCTGTTTGCAGTTGCGGCATTGGTGCTGTTACCGGTGAAGACGGTATCGGCGGCTGAGATCAAGGATATCGCGATCACATTCACGGTTCCGGCAGCAGGAGCGTCTGCATCAACTGCTCCGACTGATCTGAAGACCAGTGTAGGGACGATTGAGTTTACACATTATTGTGATCCGGCAACGGCAAAAGATTTTACGAATGCCTATACCGGAAGTTTCGAAGCGGGACATACTTATGTGGCAGCAATGACGCTGACACTACCGACAGGAGATAAGATCGCAACTTCGGATTATAATGTAACTATTAACAATGAGAAGATTTACCGGTTGATAGATTTACCGACAGATGCGAATACATTCTCACAGTTTATTGATATGAGCTATGGTGATGACACTGCAGCAACTGTCACCTACCAGTTTACGATTCCGGGCGGATCAAGTTCCGGTGGTGGCAATGGAAACGGCAATCAGTCAGGTGACAGTGGCGGAAATGGAAACAATAATAGCGGCAACACCGGGAACACCGGCAATAACAATGGCCAGGGTCAGACAACCGTAACTCCCGGTCAGGGTCAGGGCAGTGGCGACAGTGCTAAGGCTGAGACACCGACACTGACGGTCAAGGCTTCCAAATCTTCCGCTAAGAAGAATCAGAAGAAGAACCAGACCATTAAGCTGAAAGTGACGACAAACTCTAAGGGTAAAGTTACTTATAAGCTGGATTGCAAATCCAAAAAACTGAAAAAGTATTTAAAGATCTCCAAGAAGGGCGTGATCACAATTAAGAAGAAAGCACCCAAGGGAAGCTTTAAGGTAACGGTCAAAGTGGCTGCAAAGGATAATATGACGGCAGTCAGCAAGACGATCACCATCAAGGTGAAGTGATTCGGTCAGTTAAAAGAGAATTCGTGGCATTTTCATGGATTTGAATTAGTTCGAAATAAAACGGATCGGATGAAGAAAACATTTGAATAAGTAATCAGTAATCAATAAAGGCTCGTCCCGATGGGGTGAGCCTTTTTGAATGATTGTAGTATATTTGGTTTGTTAGGAATTCCTGTTACAGATCCTTGCCGGTGAGCAGTTTGTAGCCCTGCAGGTATTTCTCGATGGTCTTATCCACGATCTCCTGGGGCAGGGTCCAGTCATGCGTGCCTTCATTTGCCTTCAGCCAGTCACGTGCGAACTGCTTGTCGAAGGAGGGCTGGCCATGTCCCGGCTCATAACCGTCAGCAGGCCAGAAGCGGGAAGAATCCGGTGTGAGCATTTCGTCGCCGAGAACGATATTGCCGTTTTCATCCAGACCGAATTCGAATTTGGTATCTGCAATGATGATTCCTTTGGTCAGTGCGTAGTCAGCGCATTTTTTGTAAAGAGCGATGGTGCAGTCACGAAGTTTCGCAGCATATTCCTCGCCCTTGCCGGGGAATGCTTTCTCAAGGTGAGCGATGCTCTGCTCATAGGAAATGTTCTCGTCATGGTCACCGATCTCAGCCTTGGTGGACGGTGTGTAGATGGGTTCAGGAAGCTTATCGGATTCCCGGAGTCCTTCCGGAAGGCGGATGCCGCAAACAGTACCGTCTTTTTTATAACTTGCCCAACCGCTGCCGGTGATATAACCGCGGACGATGCATTCGATGGGAAGCATATTGAGTTTTTTACACATCATAGCCTTGCCTTCAAACTGGGGCTGTCTGAAAAACTCAGGCATATCATTGGTGTCCACAGAGATCATGTGGTTCGGCAGGATGTCTTTTGTAAAGTCAAACCAGAACTTGGAGATCTGGGTCAGAACCTTACCTTTCTGTTTGATCTCGTTATGAAGAATGACATCGAAGCAGCTGATGCGGTCTGTAGCGACCATGATCAGGCTGTCGCCGTTGTCATAGATCTCGCGTACTTTTCCTTCTTTGATGGGTGTGAGAGTGGTCATGTTTTATCCTCCTTGTTTCTGTGACTATATACTCCGCGGCTCCCCTTCGTTTCCGGTTTTCTGCTTCAGACGCAATTAGCGATTTGCAGAAAACCTGAAAACCTCCGGTGCGCCGCTCATTGAATTCTGATTATTTTGTGCCAATTCATTTCTCTTCCGATAGGTTTCGGGATGCTGTCGACAGCATCAACTTGATTCGGTTCAGCTGGTTTACTTCGCTGGCACCGGGATCGTAGTCAATAGCTACGATATTGGCATCCGGGAAGCGTCGGCGGATTTCCTTGATAACGCCTTTACCGACTACGTGGTTCGGCAGGCAGCCGAAGGGCTGGGTGCAGACGATGTTGGGCGTTCCCGAATGGATCAGCTCCAACATCTCGCCGGTCAAAAACCAGCCTTCACCAGTCTGGTTACCGATGGATACGATATCCTTTGCCATATCCGCCAGGTCTGCGATCTTGGCCGGGGGATCAAAATGCCGGGATGCGCGCAGGGCATCAGCAGCTGCAGAACGGACAAATTCCACGCCGCGGATCCCAAGTTTGGAAGTGCGGGCTGTTTTCTTGCTGGTGCCAAGGTGCTCTGCTTTATAAATTTGATTATAGAAGCAGTACTGCATAAAATCAATCAGATCCGGGCAAACGGCTTCAGCGCCTTCTGCCTCAAGAAGTTCAGCCAGATAGTTGTTGGCAGCCGGCAGGAATTTTACCAGGATCTCGCCGACGATGCCTACACGGGGCTTTCTTTCTTCGGATATGGGGATGTTGTCAAAATCCTCTACGATCTGTCTGCACATCCTTCGGAAGGTAAACAGAGATAAATGCTTTCCGAGAATGAAGTTCGCACATTTTTTCCGCCACTTATCATGGCAGGCGTTGACGGAGCCGGCTTCCAGCTCGTAAGGGCGCATGCGGTAAACGCAGCGCATGAACAGATCGCCGAAGACTGCGGCATAGGCACCGCGCATCAGCAGGTCAACATTTAAATCAAAACCGGAGTTGGTTTCCAGACCCTTTGTCAGGTTCAGAGAGATGACAGGGATGTGTCCCATATCGGCTTTAGCCAGGGCACGCCGGATAAATCCCAGGTAATTGGTGGCACGGCAGCCGCCGCCGGTCTGGGTGATGATCACCGCTACCTTGTTCAGGTCATACTTGCCGCTGGTCAGGGCATCCATGATCTGTCCCACCACGATGAGGGAAGGATAGCAGGCATCGTTATTGACGTATTTAAGGCCTGTATTCACCATGGATCTTGAGTCCGTGGGAAGAACATCAATATTGTAGCCGCCGGAACGGAAGGCCGCTTCCAGAAGGTCAAAGTGGAAAGGTGACATCTGCGGACAGAGGATGGTATATTCCTTGCGCATTTGCTCCGTAAATTCATGGCGTACATAAGCACTGGAGTGGATCACGCGCTCTTCATGCTTTCTGTCTTTGACGCGAAGGGCAGCGAGCAGGGAACGGACACGGATCCTTGCTGCACCCAGGTTATTGACTTCATCGATCTTCAGACAGGTATAGATCTTATTGCTGGCTGCCAGAATATCATTGACCTGATCGGTGGTTACCGCATCCAGGCCACAGCCAAAGGAGTTTAACTGGATCAGGTCCAGATTATCCAGTCCCCGGACAAAAGCCGCTGCCGCATAGAGGCGGGAGTGGTACATCCACTGGTCGGATACGATCAGGGGACGCTCCGGGAAGCCTAAGTGAGATACGCTATCTTCCGTCAGGACTGCCACGCCGTAAGAGGTGATCAGCTCGGGGATACCGTGATTGATCTCCGGATCGATATGATAAGGACGGCCTGCCAACACGATGCCGTGTCTGCCGGGTTCTTCCTTCAGCCATTCGAGAACCTCTTCGCCTTTCTTTTTCATATCCTCCCTGGCATTTTCCAGTTCATCCCATGCTGCACGAATCGCGCTCTTGAGCTCCTGCATGGTGATCTCAGGAAACTCCGGCGCCAATGCCTGGTAGATCACATCCTTGTCTTTGAAGGACATGAAAGGATTATGCAAAACGGTCTTGCCCTGACCGATGGCTTCCACATTATTCTTGATATTCTCGGAATAAGAGGTGACGATGGGGCAGTTGTAATGATTACCGCTTCCTTTTACTTCGTCTCTTTCGTAAAACAGGGCAGGATAGAAGATGTAGCGGATGCCCTGATTGATCAGCCATTGAATATGACCGTGGGCCAGCTTGGCCGGATAGCATTCCGATTCACTGGGGATGGATTCAATGCCCAGTTCATAGAGTTTATGGGTTGATAAAGGAGAAAGCACAACCCGGTAACCCAGCTTGGTGAAAAATGTATGCCAGAAGGGATAGTTCTCATACATATTCAAAACTCTGGGAATACCAACGATTCCCCTGGGGGCATCTTCCACAGCGAGTGCTTCATATCCGAAAATGCGTTTTAACTTATATTCGAAGAGATTCGGGATATTGTTCTTATTCTTTTCTTTGCCAAGGCCGCGCTCACAGCGGTTACCGGAAATATAAGTACGGCCGCCGGTGAACTGATTAATGGTCAGGCGGCAGTTGTTGGTACAGCCCTGGCATTTTGCCATGCGGGTGGAAAACTCCAGTTTCTTTAACTTATCATAGGAAAGCATGGTGCTTTCCACAGGTTTTGCATCGATATCATTGGCGATGGCCTGCTCTTTTTCATGGAAACGGTCTTTGGCAATGAGAGCTGCACCGAAGGCGCCCATGATACCTGCTATGTCGGGACGGACTGCCTCGCAGCCTGCGATGATCTCAAAACTTCTAAGAACAGCGTTGTTATAGAAGGTACCGCCTTGTACCACAATCTTTTTCCCGAGGGAAGAAGCGTCGGATACCTTGATCACCTTGAAAAGTGCGTTCTTAATAACGGAATATGCAAGGCCGGCGGAGATGTCAGCAACGCTGGCGCCTTCCTTTTGGGCCTGCTTCACTTTGGAGTTCATGAAAACGGTGCATCTGGTACCCAGGTCAATGGGATGGGCAGCGAAAAGCGCCTCGGAAGCAAAATCCGTGACTTCGTAATTCAGGGAATTTGCAAAGTTTTCGATGAAAGAGCCGCAGCCGGAGGAACACGCCTCATTCAAAAGGACGGAATCCACGGTGCCATTCTTGATCTTGATGCATTTCATATCCTGTCCGCCGATGTCAAGGATGCAATCCACGTCAGGGGAGAAAAATGCTGCTGCATTATAATGGGCAACGGTTTCCACTTCACCTTCATCCAAAAGGAAAGCGGCTTTCATCAACGCTTCGCCGTAGCCAGTGGAGCAGGAATGTTTGATGGAAACCCCCGCCGGGAGTTTTTCATAAATATCGGAAAGGGCTGAGATGGCTGTCTGCAGCGGACTTCCGTTATTGCCGGAATAGAAGGAATACAAAAGGGAGCCGTCTTCGCCGATCAGCGCCATTTTGGTGGTGGTGGAACCGGCGTCGATACCAAGGTAAGCATTGCCACTGTAAGTTGCCAGATCCCTGGTCCGCACTTTTGCTGCTTTATGCCTGGTCTGGAACAGTTCGTATTCTGTTTTGGAAGCAAACAGGGGAGAGAGCCTTTCCACTTCGAAGGCAATTTTGATCTCCTGTTTTAAGGTATCCAAAAGCTGGTTCAGCTGAATGGTCTTTTTGGAAGGATCGGCGCAAAGGGCAGATCCAATGGCGGCAAACAAATGAGAGTTTGTCGGCGTAATGGCATGCTCATCATCCAGTTTCAGGGTACGGATGAATGCGGCCTTTAATTCTGATAAAAAGTGAAGGGGGCCGCCGAGGAATGCCACGTGTCCGCGGATGGGTTTTCCGCAGGCAAGACCGGAGATGGTCTGATTGACTACCGCCTGGAAAATGGAGGCGGAAAGATCTTCCCTGGTAGCTCCGTCGTTGATCAGGGGCTGGATATCGGTTTTGGCAAACACGCCGCAGCGGGCTGCGATGGTATAAAGAGACTGATAGCCCTTGGCATATTCATTCAGGCCTGATGCATCGGTCTGCAGAAGGGCGGCCATCTGATCGATAAAGGAGCCGGTACCACCGGCGCAGATGCCGTTCATACGCTGTTCCACGTTACCGCCTTCAAAGTAGATGATCTTGGCATCCTCGCCACCGAGCTCGATGGCAACGTCTGTCTGAGGCGCAGCATCTTTCAGGGCAGTGGAAACGGCGATAACCTCCTGGGTAAAGGGAACCTCCAGATAGTTTGCAAGAGCTAACCCGCCGGAACCTGTGATCATAGGAGAGATGGCAATATCTCCGTGCTGTGAATAGGCATCGGACAACAGGTCGCGAAGGGTTTCGCGGATGTTGGCAAAGTGTCTTCTGTAATCGGAGAAGATCAGCTTGTTATCCTGATCCAATATGGCAACTTTAACGGTTGTGGAGCCGATATCGATGCCGACTGTATATGTATTCTTGACAGTAGATGAACCTGTATTACTCATTTGAAATAAAAAACCTCATAACTCCATGTATCATGTATCTTGTGACTGTAATCCCCTCAAGATATTGCGCCGCGGCGAAAAATCTGCCACTTGCACACATTAGGATATTATAATATAATGTAGCGAAAAGTGCAATTATGAAAATTGCTCATTTTTTTTCATTCTAAATTGATTTATTGTTAATTTAGTATGACAAATAGTATAAGAAAAATAATATAAGTAAAAGGAAAGAAATATGAACTGGCTTACAAAACTGGAAAAAAAGATCGGGAAGTATGCGATTCCTAATCTGACGTTTTATCTCATCATTTGTTATGCATTCGGTTACCTGATCCAGATCGTGAATTCGGATTTTCTTCGGTACTTGACACTGGATCCCTATAAGATCTTTCACGGACAGGTGTGGCGTTTGCTGACCTGGGTGGTGGTACCGCCCGGAAGCATCGGCATTTTCACCCTGATCATGTTGTATTTCTATTTTTCCATCGGAACGACGCTGGAAAGAACCTGGGGAACATTCCGGTATAATGTTTACTTGCTTGGCGGTATGTTGCTGACGGTGATCGGCGCCCTGCTTTTTTATCTGATTTGCCAGATTCCCGGTATCAAAGAGGCGATGCTGGATGCGGCGATGCATTATGAACTGGGTGCGGCGAATCCCATCGCGGGCATCTGGGAAGTGGTGTCATCCTCTTTTTCTACGTATTATGTGAGTATGTCCATCATCCTGGCCTTTGCGGCAACCTTCCCTGAGATTCAGGTGCTGATCATGTTCATCCTGCCCATCAAGATCAAGGTATTGGGAATCATTTACGGCATCATGCTGGGCGTTGAGTTTTTGCAGTGCGTTGTGGGTGCGATTCGAGCGGAAGATGCACTGATGGCGTGTATCAGTGCAGGTCAGGGCGTTGCGATCCTGTTCTCCATGCTGGCTTTTGTTTTGTTCTTTGTAACCACACGGTCATCTTTCCGGACGCCGAAACAGAGGAAAAGGGCGAAGGAGTTTGAGCAGAAGATGCGTCCCCAGCCGGCAGCAGTATCCAAGCATAAATGCGCGATCTGCGGCAGGACAGAGCGGCAGTTCCCGGATCTGGAATTCCGTTTCTGCAGCAAGTGCAACGGCAACTATGAATACTGCCAGGATCATATCTATACCCACAAGCATGTGCAATAGTATTTTTGAACAATAACATTTTTGATATGAATGATCGATGATTAAATAGCAGATATTAGGTGATTTTATGAATCAAGATGAATTTTTAGCCGGACTGGAAAAAGCCCTGAAGTTAGCAAGAGCTAACAATAATCAAATCGAAGAAGCGCAGATCTCAGAGATCTTTGGTGATGTGGCAAATGATGAAAAACATCGTGAGATCCTGATGGCGTATTTCAAAAGCAAAGGGATCGTAACTGGCAATCTGTCAGATGAAGAAGCAGAGAATGCCGTGGTAGAAGAGTTTGCTTTTGATCCGAAGGATAAGGCTTATCTGGACGAGTATTTAAGCGGCCTTGAAGAGATCGAAAAACTGACTGAGCAGGAAATGACAGATCTTTTGCTGCGGGCAGCTGAGAGGGATCAGGAAGCAAAAAGCAAGATCTTAGAACAATACCTTGGAAAGGCAGCCGATCTGGCAAGAACCTATGCAGGTCAGGGTATTTTTATGGAAGATCTGATCGGAGAGGCGAACCTTGCCCTGACAGAAGCCATCATGGAGCTGGATAATTATATCGACGCCCAGGGCAGCGTGGACACCCTGATCTCTGATGTGGAAGGATATCTTGGCGAGCGGATGATGGACGCCATAGAGATCATGATCCAGGAGGAAATAGCAGATAAGGAATCAGATCAGGCCATGGCGGGAAAAGTCAATCTGGTTGCAGATGCGGCTAGGGAACTGGCAATGGATTTAGGGCACAAA
>JAFZNL010000225.1 GCA_017550925.1 Lachnospiraceae bacterium
AATGTCGCGGAAGACATAGATATTTCCAGAATTGTCACTGATGAAATGGAAAGGAATAAGCCTAGAGAAAACAAGCCAAAAACTCTAGATGGAGATCAGATAATGGAGTTGCTTGAACGGAGCAAGGGATCAAAAATACATGTAATGCTATGTTTTAACGTTTTGATGGGAAACAGAAGAAGCGAAATCATTGCACACAAATATAGCGATGTTGATTACCTGAACAGAACTCTTCGGGTAGAAAAGCAGCTTGGAAGACCATTAAGGGCAAAGAAAGAGGATTATGCTCCGAAAATGTTGACTAAACAAGAAAGAAAGCTGAAAAGCGAAAGAAGTTATAGAACCCTAAAGATACCTGATTACGTCTTTGAAGCGATTTTAGCTGAACGGGCAAAATATGAAGCAAATCGGCGAAGAAGAAGTACAACTTTTCAAGATTTGGATTATATTTGTTGTTCATCATATGGACGGCCGCGGGGGAAAGATTTTCACTATGTGCATTATAAGAAGCTTCTGGCAGAATGTGGGTTACCCAATATTAGGTGGCATGATTTGCGGGCAACGTTTTGCACGTTGCTTGTCGAAAACAAGTTCTCACCCAAAGCTATTTCAAAATTGTTAGGGAATTCAACCATAGTTGCCCAAGACTTTTATACGGACACTCAGAGGTTAATAGCAGATTGTATCCCGGAGATGGAGGAATATTACAATGAAATCCTTCCGGATGATGCGCATATGGAAGAGATCGGTGAATTAACGGATGTGGTGATAGAATTGGGTGATATTTTTCCGGAGAATAAGCAGGATAACACTTGAGATTGATCTCATCATCGCAGGGATAAAATAAGGTAGAAACTGCTTGAATAATTCCTTTGAAAGCGTGATATAGCTGTGGCCAGGTTATGGACTTGCGGGTGGTACTATGGTATACTCTCTCTTGTTTCTGTATGTCTTAATTGAGCGGTTTTGTCCGTATGATCCATTTTGTTCATACAGTTTCAAAAATATGGTTTTGTGACCTGAGCATCATTCTTCGCCATTTGGCGAGCCTGTAAGAAAAAATGTGGTACAGTTTTTTGGCGAATAGACAACTTTTTCCGATATGATCGAGGGAGACGGTTTTTGTGCAAACTGAACAAAAAGCATTTAAACTTCATAGCGAATTCAAACCCACCGGTGATCAGCCGGAGGCGATCAAAAAACTTGTGGAAGGTTTCAAAGCGGGCAACCAGTTTGAGACCCTGCTTGGTGTGACCGGATCCGGTAAGACTTTCACCATGGCCAACATCATCGAGCAGCTCAACAAGCCGACTTTGGTCATAGCGCACAATAAAACTCTTGCGGCCCAGCTCTACGGAGAGTTCAAGGAGTTCTTTCCGGAGAATGCAGTGGAGTATTTTGTATCCTACTATGATTATTATCAGCCCGAGGCTTATGTGCCCCAGACGGATACCTATATCGAAAAGGATTCGTCCATCAATGATGAGATCGACAGGCTGCGGCTTTCTGCAACGGCAGCGCTGGCAGAGCGGCGGGATGTGGTGGTTGTGGCATCGGTGTCCTGCATTTACGGTATCGGAAGTCCGGACGACTATATGAACATGATGGTTTCCCTGCGTCCCGGTATGATCAAGGACAGGGATGAGGTGATCCGAGAACTGGTGGAGATCCAGTATGACCGCAGCAACCTGGATCTGGACCGCGGTAACTTCCGGGTGCGGGGCGATGTGCTGGAGATCAATCCGGCCACCGGCGGCGAGGTGCTGATCCGCGTGGAGTTTTTCGGAGATGAGATCGAGAGGATCTGTGAGGTGGATCCGCTGACGGGAAATGTGAAGGCGGAACTGAACCATGCATCGATTTTTCCGGCTTCCCACTATGTAGTGCCGCGGGAAAAGATCGTGCATGCCTGCCAGGAGATCGAAAAGGAACTGGAAGCCCAGGTGAAATATTTTAAAAGTGAAGATAAACTCTTAGAGGCGCAGCGTATCAGTGAACGTACCAATTTTGATATCGAGATGCTGATGGAAACCGGGATCTGTTCCGGTATCGAGAACTATTCAAGACACTTAAACGGCACGCTGCCGGGACAGCCCCAGCAGACGCTGATGGACTATTTCAGGGGGGATTATCTGATCATTATTGATGAGTCCCATATGACGGTGCCTCAGATCCGCGCCATGTTCCATGGTGACAGGTCGAGGAAAACAACTCTTGTGGATTATGGCTTCCGGCTGCCGTCGGCGCTGGATAACAGGCCGCTGAATTTTACGGAGTTTGAGCAGCGGATCGATCAGCTTTTGTTTGTATCGGCTACGCCGGCTGAGTATGAGAGTGATCATGAGCTGCTGCGGGCAGAACAGATCATCAGACCCACGGGACTGTTGGATCCTGAGGTTTTTGTGCGTCCCATAGAAGGACAGATCGATGACCTGATCTCGGAGATCAAGGCCGTTACCGCAGACAAGGGAAAAGTGCTGGTGACAACGTTGACCAAACGGATGGCGGAAGATTTGACAGATTATCTGAAAGATGTGGGTATCCGCGTGCGGTACCTGCATTCGGATATCGATACACTGCAGCGGGCGGAGATCATCCGGGATATGCGTCTGGATGTATTTGACGTTCTTGTGGGTATCAATCTGCTCCGTGAAGGTCTGGACATTCCGGAGATCCAGCTGGTAGCGATCCTGGATGCGGATAAGGAAGGCTTTTTGCGTTCCCATACATCCCTGATCCAGACCATCGGACGTGCAGCACGTAACGAAAAAGGCCATGTGGTCATGTACGCCGATGACATGACGGATTCCATGAAGGCTGCCATTGAAGAGACCAACAGGCGCCGCAGCATTCAGATGGCGTATAATAAAGAGCACGGCATTACGCCCCATTCCGTCAAGAAGGAAGTGCGGGAGTTGATCGCGATCTCCAAGAAGGTGGATGCGAAGGATGTGCGAATCGAGAAGGATTATGAATCCATGGATATCACAGAACTTCGCAAAGAGATCGAGAAGGTTATGGGCAGGATGCAAAAGGCTGCAGCAGAACTTGACTTTGAGCAGGCAGCCGTCCTGCGTGACCAGATGAAGGAAATGAAGAAGATGCTTTTCGATATGGAAAGCTGACAGGTAACAGGTATGGTTTTTTCCAGTGTGATCTTTGTATTCTTTTTTCTGCCGGTGGTGATCATCGGCTATTATCTGTTGCCTAAAATTGCGAGAAACTATTTCCTACTGGCAGCCAGCCTCTTTTTTTATGCCTGGGGTGAGCCGAAGGCAGTCTGGGTGATGGTGCTGTCCATCGTCTGCAATTATGTGCTGGGGCTGCTGGTGGGAAGAACTCACAGCCATCAAGCAGGTTCGGAACTACCGGGAAACAACGGAGGTAACAGCCGAGAGAAAAGTGATCTGCAGGCAGAGAATCCTTTGTCCGGTAAAGAGGATAGATCAGAAAAAAACAAAGGATTTCTGGTTCTGGCGGTGATCGTCAATATCGGCATCCTGTTCATCTATAAATATCTGGGTTTCGTAACGGAAAACCTGAACGCTGTGTTTTCACAGGTGCCGGTTTTGCAGATTGCCCTTCCCATCGGGATTTCCTTTTATACTTTCCAGGGCTTGTCCTATGTGATCGATGTGTATCGCGGACAAAAGCCTTTGAAAAATCCCTTTACTTTGGCACTTTATATTTCCATGTTTCCGCAACTCATTGCAGGACCTATCGTTCGTTATGGCGATATTGCAGAACAGCTGAAGAACCGGATTTATGACAGTGAGCGGTTTGCTCAGGGTATCCGGCGGTTTGCGGCCGGCTTGGCAAAAAAGGTGATCCTTGCCAATCAGATGGGTGCTTTGGCAGACCTGATCTTTGAGGGAGATTACAGTGTGATGAGCACCGGTGTCGCCTGGCTGGGAACCCTGGCCTATACGCTGCAGATCTTCTTTGATTTTTCCGGCTATTCCGACATGGCCATCGGACTGGGGAAAATGCTGGGCTTTACTTTTGCGGAGAATTTTGACAGACCCTATCTGTCCACTTCCGTCAGTGAGTTCTGGCGCAGATGGCATATGTCGCTGTCCGGCTGGTTCCGGGATTATGTGTATATCCCCCTCGGCGGCAGCAGGAAAGGAAATGTATACCTGCATCTGATGATCGTCTTCCTTTTGACAGGGATCTGGCACGGCGCCGGCTGGGGATTCCTTATTTGGGGACTGTGGCATGGATGTTTTGTCGTGGCAGAACGGTATGTGGGAAAACGTATCAAGGGGCAGAATAAAAATGCGGAGCAGGGCGTCCGAAAAAGTTCCGCGCCGCGTGCCATACTCGGCTGGTTCTATACGATCTTAGTGGTAATGATGGGCTGGACCCTGTTCCGTATCGTAGACTTCCCGGCTTTCGCAAAATATGCAAGTGTCATGCTGGGTTTCGGACAGGGAGAGTTTACGGCATTTGGCCTTCGGTATTATCTGACCAACCAAAGGATCTTCTATTTGGTACTGGCAATCCTGGCTTGCGTGCCTGTGGGACGGATCATAGACCGCCTGTTCAAAGCGAAAATGATTGGAAATATTAATACAACGGATGCAAGGAATCCGGGTGATCAATCAGCCGGAACGAACAGTACAGATGGATTGGAACTGGAGCCAATGCAGGAAAAGCATTGTCAAGATAGACACAATCATTCGACGAATACGGCTGGGATGTTGCTCGCCGATTGGGGAATGAACCTGGCAGCACTGGCCCTGCTGGTCATCTGCTACATTTACATGATCAACAGTACCTATAACCCATTTATTTATTTCAGATTCTAAAGGCAGGAGATATGAACAGAAAAAAGAAAATCTCCAACTACATATTTATTGCCCTGTTTCTGATCCTGCTCCTGATCCCGGCGGCAGGCTTTAACCGTGCGCAGATCATTGATTCCAAAACGGAGAACCGCAGGATGACTACCTGGCCGGGCTTTTATCCCGATGGCTCCATGAATACGGTCTATGAGTATTATGTGCAGGACCGGGTTGCTTTTCGGGAACCCGTGGTGGCGCTTTACGGAAATGTGATCTATGATGTTTTCGGGGAGTTTACGGAAAACCTGCATATGTACGGCAAAGACGGTGAGATCTTCCCGGCGAATCAGGAGTATGTTGCTGCTTACCAGCATCTGGCAACGGATGAAAAGCTGATCGATGATCTGGCAGGGTGGCTTTCCCGTACCAATGATTATCTAAGGCAGCAGGATATCCCTTTTGTCTTTATGATGGGCCTGGATAAAAAGACGGTCTGTACTGAAGCCATGCCGGATCATATCCGCGTGGATGAAAGCAGGGACAGTATTCCGCAGTATCTGTCAAAGCGGCTGGACGAAGAAGGCGTGCCCTATGTGATCCCGGTAGAAGAGTTTCGAAGTGCCATGCAGGAGGGGCGGATCTACAACCGCATCTACGACACCGCCCACTGGAATGCGGATGGCGCTTATCTGGGGATGGAACTTTTAAACGAGAAGATCCGGCAACTGGAAACGGACACAGGCAGACAGGAAGTATTGCCCGCGATGAAAAAGAGCTGGTTCAAGGTTAAGTCCAAGGAATATCCGCTGGAGAATTCCTTCCTGGATATCCGGGAAGAAGTGCCCATCCATAAGCTGAAAAAGAAATTTAAAAATGCCCTGACCCAGGAAGAAGGACTGTTGGAACAGGTGCCCTACATGGAGGGCGTTTACCTGCAGCACTTCATCAGTGAAAAAGCAAAGTCAGATCAGACGCTGCTGATCTTCGGCGACAGTTTTATCCGGGAGCGGACGGATTACCTGATGCCCCAGTATCATGATATCTATTCCGTGGGCAGGCAGAATTACATCTATCTGCAGACCTATGTGGAAACCTGGCATCCGGATGTGGTAGCCTTTGAAGTGGCCGAGAGAGCCTTCGTAGATGATTTATATAATTATACAGAATTGAGTGAAATGGAATATTCGTACCCGTAGTGTGAAATATGAAAAGAAAACGGAACAGAAGCTACCGGCAGTTTATCGGGAAGTGATCGTATGACAACGGTCGTATGATAAAAACGAACTTGCATTTTCGAAAGAAGCGTAATATATTCGGATAAGTGACCTTCACTTGGTGGCCGTGTTTTAATAAGGAGAGATCGTTAAATAAAATGGGAAAAGAAATGGATAAAAAAGAATGCATCCGCATTCGCGGTGCAAGAGAGCATAATCTGAAAAATATCAGCCTGGATATCCCCAGGAACAAGCTGGTGGTCATGACCGGTCTTTCCGGATCGGGAAAGTCATCCCTGGCTTTTGATACTATCTATGCGGAAGGGCAGCGGCGCTATATGGAGTCCCTCTCTTCCTATGCAAGGCAGTTCTTAGGACAGATGGAAAAGCCGGATGTGGAGAAGATTGAAGGTCTTTCGCCTGCTATCTCCATCGACCAGAAGTCGACCAATAAAAACCCCCGTTCCACGGTAGGAACTGTCACGGAGATTTATGATTATTTCCGTCTGCTCTATGCCAGGGTGGGCACGCCCCACTGTCCGAACTGCGGCAGGACCATCGAAAAGCAGAGCGTGGATCAGATGGTGGATAGTGTCATGTCCCTGCCGGAACGCGCTAAGATCCAGATCCTTGCCCCCATGGTCAGGGGCCGGAAGGGTATGCACGAAAAAGTGCTGGAGCGGGCAAAACGCAGCGGCTATGTCCGTGTCCGGGTGGACGGAAACATGTATGAACTGTCCGAGGAGATCAAACTGGATAAAAACATCAAGCACAACATCGAGATCGTGGTAGACCGTCTGATCATCCGGGAAGGCATTGAGCGCAGGCTCACCGATTCTTTGGAAAATGCCATGTCCCTGACCGAGGGACTGATCATTGTGGATTGCGGGGACGGCAAGGAGCTGACTTTTTCCCAGAGTTTCTCCTGTCCGGACTGTGGTATCAGTATTACTGAGATCGAGCCGAGGAGTTTTTCCTTTAACAATCCCTTCGGTGCCTGTCCTGTCTGCGCAGGTCTGGGATATAAGATGGAGTTTTCCCATGAGCTGATGATCCCGGATGAGAGCCTTTCCATCAATCAGGGAGCCATTGTTGCCATGGGCTGGCAAAGTGCCCATAAGGAGTCGAGTTTTACCAATGCACTGCTCCAGGCATTGTCCAAGAAATATAAGTTCAGCCTGGATACCCCTTTCGAAGATTATCCGGAGAAGATTCGGAATATCATTTTGTATGGTACCGACGGGGAAGAGGTGGATGTCTATTATGAAGGACAGCGGGGCAGAGGTGTCTATCCCACGGCTTTTGAAGGCCTGATCAAAAATGAGGAACGCCGTTACCGGGAAACCTTTTCCGAGAATCAGAAGGCGGAATACGAAAAGTATATGTCCATCACCCCCTGCAAGGAATGTGGCGGCATGCGTCTGAAAAAAGAGTCCCTGGCAGTTACGGTTTCGGATAAGAACATTTTTGAGATCACAAATATGTCCATCGAAGCCCTGGGCAACTACATGGAAGAGATCAAACTGACCAAGCAGCAGGAACTGATCGGCCATCAGATCTTGAAGGAAATCCGAAATAGGGTAGGGTTCCTAAATAACGTAGGACTGGGCTATCTGTCCTTGTCCCGGGCAACCGCAACCCTTTCCGGCGGCGAGGCACAGCGGATTCGCCTTGCAACCCAGATTGGATCGGGCTTGGTAGGCGTATGCTATATCTTAGATGAGCCCAGCATCGGACTGCATCAAAGAGATAATGATAAACTGCTGCAGGCACTGAAGGACCTGCGGGATCTGGGAAATACCCTTTTGGTGGTGGAGCATGATGAGGATACCATGCGTCAGTCGGACTGGATCGTGGATATCGGTCCCCGGGCAGGCAGCGAGGGCGGCGAGGTGATCGCTCAGGGTACCTGCGAGGATATTATGAAGACCGAAGGCTCCATTACCGGCGATTATCTGGCAGGCAGGCGGTCCATTCCTGTTCCCAAGATGCGCAAGACTCCTTCCGGCTGGCTGAAGGTAAAGGGTGCCAGCCAGAATAACTTAAAGAACATCGATGTGGATATCCCCTTAGGGGTGATGTGCTGCGTTACCGGCGTTTCCGGTTCCGGCAAGTCATCTTTGGTCAACGAGATCCTGTACAAGAAACTGGCACATGATCTGAACAGGGCCCTGATGATCCCTGGAAAGCATAAGAAGATCGAAGGGATCAAGCAGCTTGACAAGGTCATCAATATCGACCAGTCCCCCATCGGCCGTACACCCCGTTCCAATCCGGCTACCTATACCGGACTCTTTGACGATATCCGTGATCTGTTTGCACAGACCCAGGATGCCAGGGCAAAGGGTTATAAAAAAGGCCGCTTCTCCTTTAACGTAAAGGGCGGACGGTGCGAAGCCTGCTCCGGCGACGGCATCATCAAGATCGAGATGCACTTTTTGCCGGATGTATATGTGCCCTGCGAGGTCTGCGGCGGCAAGCGGTATAACAGGGAGACCCTGGATGTGCGCTATAAGGGAAAGAGCATTGCGGATGTGCTGGATATGACAGTGGAGGAGGCACTGCCCTTCTTTGAGAGCATGCCCAAGATCCGTAACAAGATCCAGACCATGTATGACGTGGGACTTTCCTATATCAAGTTGGGACAGCCCTCTACAACTTTATCCGGCGGTGAAGCCCAGAGAGTGAAGCTGGCCACGGAGCTGTCCCGCAGAAGCACGGGAAAGACGATCTATATCCTGGATGAACCCACCACGGGATTGCATTTTGAGGATGTGAAAAAGCTGGTGGAGATCCTGCAGCGGCTGACAGAGGGCGGCAATTCCGTTCTGGTGATCGAGCACAACCTGGACGTGATCAAGACAGCGGATTACATCATCGACATCGGACCGGAGGGCGGCGATGGCGGCGGCACCATCATTGCGACGGGCACGCCGGAGGAAGTGGCAAAGAATAAAAAATCCTTCACGGGAATTTATATCAAGAAAATGTTGTAAGGCCTAATGAAAACCAAATAAGCGGTCGATATAAAGTATAACAAACAGTATATCACGCAGGGACGCATCTATCGGGGAAGGAATTTCCCACAAATATAGGTGTGTCCCTGTGCGTTTGGGGAAAAATTTTAAACTAATTTACATAAAATTGCAATAACCCCCTTTGAAAAACTCTTTTTATGATATATAATAAACTGATTTGTTATGGTTTTTTGAAAGAGAAAGGGGAATATCATGCAGTTTACAGATATAGGAATTGATTTGGGAACGGCCTCGATCCTGGTTTACATCAGAGGCAAGGGCGTTGTTTTGAAAGAGCCCAGCGTGGTGGCTTTTGACAGGGATACCAACAAGATCAAAGCCATCGGTGAAGACGCAAGACTGATGCTCGGCCGTACCCCCGGCAATATCGTGGCAGTCAGACCGCTCCGTCAGGGTGTTATCTCAGATTACACCGTAACGGAAAAGATGATGAAGTATTTTATCCAGAAGGCATTGGGACGCAAGTCCTTCCGCAAGCCCCGCATCGCAGTCTGCGTACCCAGTGGTGTTACGGAAGTAGAAAAGAAAGCCGTTGAGGATGCAACATACCAGGCAGGAGCCAGAGAAGTATCCATTATCGAAGAGCCCATCGCGGCAGCGATCGGTGCAGGCATCGATATCAGCAAGCCCTGCGGAAACATGATCGTAGATATCGGCGGTGGTACCTCTGATATTGCAGTCATCTCCCTTGGCGGAACCGTTGTCAGTGCCTCCATCAAGATCGCAGGCGATGATTTTGACGAAGCCATCGTCCGCTATATGAGAAGAAAACACAATCTTCTGATCGGTGAGCGTACCGCAGAAGATCTGAAGATTAAGATCGGCAGCTGTTTCCCCGGCGTGGAAGTGGAAGTAGCTGAGGTCAGGGGAAGAAACCTGGTAACAGGTCTTCCGAGAACCGTGGAAGTGACCAGCGAGGAAATGGAAGAAGCCCTTCGCGAGGCAACCACCCAGATCATTGACACCATCCATAATGTTTTGGAAAAAACTCCGCCCGAACTTGCGGCGGATATTGCCGACAGAGGAATCGTGCTGACCGGCGGCGGATCGCTGCTGGGAGGTCTCGAGGATCTGATCCATAAAAAAACCGGCATCAACACCATGACCGCAGAAGATCCCATGACCTGCGTTGCCATCGGTACCGGTAAATATGTGGAATTCCTGGCCGGCTATAAAGCAGACTACTAAGAATCACATCATATGAATATGTAAGAGGAGAACCCTATGGTCAAAGGCTTATACACCGCATACACCGGCATGCGCCATCAGCAGAACCGCATGGATATCCTGTCCAACAACATGGCGAACTCCGCAACAGTCGGTTTTAAGAAGGAAGGCGCCACAAACCAGGCATTTAAGGATGTACTGGCATACAGGATCAAAGATACCACGGACGGCTGGCGGGCAGCAGGCATCGGCAAGATGAACCTCGGTGTCAAGATCGGTGAGAGCTATACTGACTATTCACAGGGTTCTTTTCATGTGACCGATAACCCTTACGATCTCGCCATCGGCGGAGACGGATTTTTTGCCATTGAATATACCAACAAAGCAGGCGAGACTTCAATTAAGTACACCAGGGACGGTTCCTTTACCCTGACAAAAGACGGCACGCTGGTGACCAAGGACGGCGATTTTGTCCTGGATAAAAACGGAAAGCATATCAAGATCGATCCGCTGCAACAGGCTGATATTGACTTAAACGGCACCATCACTCAGAACGGCAAGAAGATCGCAGATATCCAGATCACGGATTTTGCGGATTATAATTATCTCGAACACTTTGGCGAGAACATGTATCAGCCGGTAGCAGGCTTTACCTTTAAGCAGACTGATGCCCAAGTATATTCCGGTTATCTTGAACAGTCCAATGTGACCGTGGTCAGCGAAATGGTGGAACTGATCTCCATTTCAAGGGCCTATGAGTCAAACCAGAAAGTGATCCAGACCATCGACGGATCTTTGGAAATCGCAGCAAACCAGCTCGGCAAGCTTTCGTAACAAAGCGTAGAAGGACTATTTATTGCAGGATAAAGAGCCGATACAATAATTGAGATCTTAATCAATGAGTTAACAGGGAGGTTACAGCATGGTCAGAAGTTTATGGTCAGCAGCCACCGGCATGCACGCACAACAGACAAATCTCGATGTCATCGCCAATAATCTGGCGAATGTCAATACCACAGGTTATAAGACCGATGTGGTGGAGTTTAAATCCCTTTTATATCAGAATCTGCAGACGAAGACTACCACGGCTAATGGAGAAAACAAGCCGATTGGTTCCCAGGTAGGTCTGGGTGTCCGTCAGGCAGCCATTACCTCCATTTTCCGCCAGGGTTCTCTGTTGGAATCTTCTTCGGCATCTTCCTTTGCCATTGAGGGCAGCGGATTTTTCCAGATCCAGGCAGCGAATGGTGAAAAGCTTTACACAAGAAACGGTAATTTCAACTGGTCCATGGATAAATTGAATGGCAAGAGCGCCATTACACTGACAGACTCCGACGGCCGGCCGGTCCTGACTTCTGACGGAAAGAAGATCACCCTGCCCACATTGAGGGCGGATGGCAGTGAACTGGCTGCTTCGGAGATTCAGATCACCAGTGACGGAGAGATCACCTATCCGGATGCCCGGGGAAATATGCAAAAGATGGGCGTGACCATCGGCGTTTTCCAGTTCCAGAATCCGGCAGGTCTCTATAACCACAGCAACAGCCTGTATTCCGTAACGGATGCCAGCGGTCCGGCCATGAACGAGGCCACCACCAAGGGACTTCAGAGAAGCCGCGTGGTTCAGGGTTATCTGGAAGGTTCCAACGTGCAGGTGGCTGATGAGATGGTCAATATGATCGTGGCACAGCGTGCATACGAGATGAACTCAAAAGTAATTCAGACGTCCGATAGTATGATGGATACCGCTAATAACCTGAGACGTTAATGAGCGATGCAGAGACGGAAATATGAACGGATGGGGATGCTTGCATACCCAGACGCTCATATTGACGGATCTATATCGCGATAGCGATACATCGAAAAAAACGAAGTTTTTTGAGATGGTGCATCGCGGAGTCGGAATATCGATGGATGAAACGACGATAGCGATACATCGAAAAAACCACAGGTTTTTGAGATGGTGCATCGCGGGAGGAATAAACATGTCAGATTTGACCCTTGGCTCACCCGACTATATGTCCCTGCTTAACCAGACGGGCAAAACCGGCGCGGCAGGCAATATCGATGCCATGAAAAATAAAGACCTTTCCAATGCCTCCGATGAGGAGCTGATGAGCGCCTGCAAAGAATTTGAGGCGTATTTTCTGGAAATGGTCATGAAGGAAATGACAAAGAACGTGAATCTGACCGGCAGCACTTCGGATAGCGGTTCTTCCACGCTGCTCGATTATTATAAAGACCAGACCATCTCTTCCCTTGCAGCCCAGTCCACTGAGCGCAGTTCTCTCGGTTTGGCGCAGCAGATGTATGAGCAGATGAAACGGTCTTCCCAGTCTGTCTCCATGGCAGACATCCAGGCACATCAGGAGTCCCTCCGCACAGGGACAAAAAAAGAAACAGATGAAACGGAAAGCGTCTGAATCTTTTCTTTTTGCATATCGATGCTTATCAGAAACTGGATCATCAGGATCCGAAGACAGAGATTTTCTAAAGCAGTATTTCAAAACAGGGATTAGGATTATATGGAAACAAAACAGGTTTATGTAGAAGATGTCATCTTCAAGGCAGAGGATGACTGTTATTATGTATTGGAGACCATTGAAGGCAGTAAGATTCTGACTGTGGTGGGACAGTTCCATGAAAATGTGACTGGCCAGACACTGAAGATCACCGGCGAGATGACGATGCATAAGCGGTATGGCATGCAGTTCAAGGTCACGGCCTATGAGATCGTGGAGCCGACAGACAAAGAGGATATCTACAGGTATCTTTCCTCCGGCGCCATCAAGGGTATCGGCACCAAACTGGCCCAGCGTATCGTAGATATGTTCGGGGATGATACTTTAAAGATCATGGAAGAGCAGCCGGAACGCTTGGCAGAGGTGAAGGGCATCAGCCTTCGGGCCGCCCAGGAGCTGGGGATCCAGATTGAAGAGAAAAAGGAACTGCGAAATGCGCATTTGCTTTTGCAGGAATATGGTTTTTCCTTAAAAATGATCAATCGGATCTGGGAACATTATCAGAATTCGCTTTTTAATGTGATCAAGGAAAACCCCTATAAACTGGCTGAAGATATCGACGGTATCGGTTTCCGCAGGGCGGATGCCATCGCTATGGCCAGAGGGATTGAAAAAAGAAGCGAGTACCGCGTGCGCGCCGGACTGCTTTATCTTCTGACGGAAAACCTTGCAGAGGGTCATACGGCTCTGCCTGCAGAACGGCTGGTGTCGCTGGCGATGGAAATTTTGCAGGTGGATGAGGAGATCATCAGAACCCAGGTATCCAATCTTGTGGTGGCAGGCAGTATCATCATGCAGGATGATCTTGCCTTTCATTACCGCGCTTATTATGCGGAAAAACATGTTGCCCAGATGCTCAGGAAACATAACTGGACATCAGAAGATGATGCGGCTGAGGTTGCATCATTGGCAAAGAAGGCATGGGAAGGACAGGAATATACGCCGGATCCCCTGCAGCTGGAAGCCGTGACGAAAAGCGCAGGACACGGCATTTTTCTGCTGACGGGTGGTCCGGGAACAGGAAAGACAACAACCCTGAATGCCATCATCCGTTTTTTCCTGCAGCAAAAAAAGAAACTGGTGCTGGCAGCGCCCACCGGACGCGCGGCCAAAAGGATGAGCGAGGCCACCGGCTATCAGGCAAAGACCATCCACAGACTGTTGGAAGTGAAGTCGGCCGGAGATGGCGCCAGGGCGCAATTTGAGAAAAATGAAGATGATCCGCTGGATGCGGATGTGATCATAGTGGATGAGATGTCCATGGTGGATATCTTTTTATTTGAGGCGCTGCTCTGCGCGGTTCCCATTGGCGCAAACCTGATCCTGGTGGGTGACCCGGACCAGCTGCCCAGCGTGGGACCGGGACAGGTGCTTTATGATCTGCTGGATAGCGATGCTTTTTGTGTGGGAAGGCTGCAAACCATTTTCAGGCAGGCGGAAGAGAGCGGCATAGTAACGGCAGCATGCCATGTCCGGGATGGTGAAATGGTGGACGTCCACAATACGAATCATGATTTCGTTTTTCTTTCCAGGGATGATGCAACGATCGTCCGCAGAGATATCCTGACGTTGGTACTGAAACAATTGCCGAAGCATTTTCAAACGACGCCCTCCGAGATCCAGGTGCTGACGCCGGTAAAAAAAGGCCTCCTGGGGGTTGGTTCTTTGAATGAGCTGTTGCAGGAGTACAGCAATCCCAAGGACAAAGGCAAGCCGGAATACAGGATCGGCGATAAGGTTCTGCGCCTTGATGACAAGGTCATGCAGATGAAAAATGATTATGATATGGTCTGGAAGATCCGGGGGGTTCACGGTATCGTTGTGGAACAGGGGCAGGGCGTTTATAACGGTGACCTGGGAAAAGTGACCAGGATCAATGAACAGGAACGTATCATCGAAGTGGAATTTGATGACGGCCGCCTGGCGGAATATGATCATGACAGCATGGAAAATCTGGAACTAGCCTACGCCATGACGATTCACAAATCTCAGGGCAGCGAGTATCCGGCAGTGGTGATCCCGCTGCTGACGGTTCCGAATGTCATGCTCTATCGGAACCTGTTTTATACCGCCATCACCAGGGCGGCGAAATGCGTGGTGATCCTGGGTGAAGAGAAGGTGATCGCGGCCATGATCGCCGGCGAGGATAAGGAAAAACGCTACACCGGACTGAAGGAGAGGATCATTGAGCAGATGGCAATCTGACATGCAAAAAAGAATCTGTGCTGCGGTTTCGTTCATGCTGGATCTGATCTTTCCGCCCAGATGTCCTGTTTGCGATGGGCTTTTGAAAAAGAGGGAGCAGATAGTTTGCAGTAGATGCGAAAAGAACCTGCCCTATGTGATGGAACCATACTGTATGAAATGCGGGAAGGCGTTGGAAGATGAAGGGGATGATCTTTGTCCGGACTGTCGGCGGATCACCCATGATTTTGTACGCTGCCGGTCCGTATTTGTTTATGAAGACCGGATGAAAAGCGCGATGTACCGTTTCAAATACGGCGGCAGAAAAGAGTATGCGAAGGCTTTTGCAGACCTCACTGTCCGTCACCTGGGAGACTGGATCAGACAGATTGGTCCGGATGCGGTGATCAGTGTCCCACTCCACAAGAGCAGAATGAGAAAGCGCGGTTACAATCAGGCCGGGCTTTTTGCAAAAGCCCTGTCTGAAAGGCTTGGACTTGTATGCAGGGAGGATCTTGTGATCCGGTCAAAAAAGACGCTGCCGCAGAAAAACCTGAGCCGCAGCGAGCGGCAGAAAAACTTAAAAAAGGCTTTCAAAATACGTCAAAATGATGTAAAATTAGGTACAGTATTGTTAATTGATGATATTTATACAACCGGAAGCACAATGGACGCTTTGGCGCAGACTTTTTCAGAGGCAGGCGCAAAGAGCGTGTATTGTGTTACGATTTGTACGGGCAAAGCCTGATATCGTCAATGATTGGGATGAGGTAGTGTGTAGTCCGATATGAAAATACAAAATCGGGAAACTACTGATAAATTCTGTGAAGGGTGAAGTGAGGTAAAGCGTTATGCAGGTGAGAAATTGCAGAAAATGCGGAAGGCTGTTTAATTATATTTCCGGACCCGGTATCTGTCCTACCTGTCATCAGGCAATAGAAGATAAGTTTCAGGAAGTAAAGAAATACATCCAGCAGCATGGCACGGCAGATATGAAAGAGATCTGCCGGGACTGCGAAGTGGATACGGCACAGATCCAGACCTGGATCCGTCAGGAAAGGCTGCAGTTTTCCGATGACTCGCCCATCAAAGTCAGCTGCGAGATGTGCGGCAAGATGATCAACGGCGGAAGGTTTTGTCAGGAGTGCAAGGACAAGATGGCCAGGCAGCTTAATCAGGCAGCGGGTCTCGGCGGCATCATGACGGAAGCACCGCCGGACAGAAAGAAACCCAGTTCCTCAAACCGCATGCGTTTTTTGGATAATCAATAGGTGGCAGTATGCTCAGTGAAGAGAGAATCAAACTGATGACAAAGATGGCTGCCTATGAAGAAAATGAGGGCAAGCAGTATATGGCCATCGGCAGTTATTTCCGTGCCGATTACATGGGAAAACAGATCATTCGTTCCATTATCTGTGCGACCATAGCTTATCTCTTTGTTTTCGGAATGTATGTTTTTTATCATATGGAATCGCTGATGGTGGATATTTACAAGATCGACCTGCTGGAATTCGGGAAAAAGGTTCTGTATTATTACGTGATCTTTGTAGCCGGATATGCGGTACTGACTTATATCGTATATTCTGTCAGATACAGCAGGGCAAGAAAAAGCCTACGGAAGTATTATGATAATCTGAAACAGCTTTTGGCGATTTATGATATAGAAAATAAGAATTAAAAGAGGAGTGTTATGTCGGTTTTACTGGAGATCAGGGATGCCCTGAGGAATTTTTACAGCAGACATGAACTTTATCTGCTGCCGTTTTTCAAATTTTGTTTTTCTTTTTTTGTCATCCTGATGATCAATTTCAATTTAGGGATCGGAAGCCGCCTCAGCAATACGGTGATCGTTCTGACAGTTGCACTGATCTGTGCCTGCCTTCCCATCAACCTTCTTGTGGTTGTGGCAATGCTGTTTTCCATCTATCATTTTTATGAGATTTCCCTGGAATGCGCGGTTGCGGGCGGTATGGTTTATCTTCTGATGTTCCTTTTGTATTATCGCTTTTCGCCAAAGGATGCATTGGTTGTGCTGATGGTCCCCATCTTTTTTGGAATGAAGATTCCTTTTGTCGTACCCATTGTTGCCGGGCTTTTATGTTCCGTCACCGGTGCGGTATCCGTTGGCTGCGGCGTTCTGGCCTATTATGTGTTTATCTACATGAGAGACAATGCGGCAGTGATCACCCAGCTGGATGCGGATAATCTGATCGCAAGATTCCGGTTTATCATTGACGGACTTCGCAGTAATAAAGGGGTGTTTGTAGTTCTCGTTGCATTTTGCGGTGCAACCCTGGTGGTATGGATCCTTCGCCGCCTTCCGGTTGCATACTGTTGGACCATCGCCATTATCATGGGAGCCGTGCTGATGGTGACTGTGCTTTTGATGGGCGGCCTGAATTATGATACCGGAATGACCACGAAGTATGTGATCATCGGAATGATCTGTTCCATGGCGTTGGCTGGAGTCGTTCACTTTTTCATGTTTAATGTGGACTATTCAAGGACGGAAATGGTGCAGTTTGAGGACGACGAGTATTATTACTATGTCAAAGCCATTCCGAAGAATTCCGTGTCCAAGTCCAAAAGGGCAGTCAAGAAGATTACAAGCGTGTTATAAAATAACTGTTGATTGGATGAAAGAGAAATGGAAAAGATCGTTTCCTTTACATCAAAATATCTGTCCAGTGTCCATATCCCCAAAAGCCTGATACCAACGGATATCCTGGAAATACTGATCATAGCATTTCTGGTTTATCAGGTATTGGCGTGGGTTCGGACATCGAGGGCGTGGAACCTGTTAAAGGGTGTCGCGGTGATCCTGGTATTTTTGTTGATCGCCGTATTTTTTAACATGTCTACAATCCTGTGGATCGCCGGCAAGGTCTTCACGGTGGCAGCAACCGCTATTGTTGTGGTTTTGCAGCCGGAGCTTCGCCGCGCCTTAGAGCAGCTTGGCCAGAAAAATTTCCTGTCCGGGCTGTTTTCCTTTGGAGCGACGTCAGCGGAAGAAGGCCGGTTTTCCGATAAGACCATCAATGAGATCGTAAAGGGCTGCTATGAGATGGGTCGTGCCAGAACCGGCGCACTGATCGTCATCGAACAGGATACGCCGCTTTTAGAGTATGAGCAGACCGGTATTGAGGTAGACGCTCTGGTAACCAGTCAGTTGCTGGTGAACATTTTTGAGCATAACACGCCCCTTCATGACGGTGCCGTGATCCTGCGTGGAAACCGTGTGACCTGGGCTACCTGCTATCTGCCCCTGTCTGACAATATGGAACTTTCCAAAGAGCTGGGCACCAGGCATCGTGCGGGTGTGGGCATTTCCGAAGTGACAGACTGCGTGACCCTCATCGTTTCCGAGGAAACCGGGCGGGTTTCCGTGGCGAGAGCCGGAGGACTGACCCGGAATGTGGAACCTGATGAACTGCGCGATCTTCTGGAAAGTATTCAGAAAAAAGACAAAGATGAAAAGAAACTGCGCAGGAAGAAAAAGTCAAAAAACAAGGTAAGTGAAGAAGAAACAGGAGTATAAAGTCCGATATGAAAGATAAACTTTTACACAATTTAGGGCTGAAGATCATCTCCTGTATCGTGGCTGTGATCCTTTGGCTGGTGGTGGTGAATGTTTCCGACCCGGTGGTGGATACGACTTATTCGGATATTCCGCTGACCGTTACGGGCTCGGAATCCTTAGCTGCCGAGGGGAAGGTATATGAGATGCTGGGAGCAGGAACGGTGACAATCTCTGTCAGCGCGAAACGTTCCATTTTGGATTCCCTGTCTTCTGATAATTTCAAGGCAGAGGCGGATCTGTCCTTGTACAATGAGGAAACGGGAACGGTGCCCGTGCGGGTTTCCAGCAACCGCTACAGCGACAAGATCGACAGCGTAAAGAGCAAGACGGAAAGCGTGGAAGTCCTGGT
>JAFZNL010000226.1 GCA_017550925.1 Lachnospiraceae bacterium
ACCACATCCGGAAAGATCTCTACAAAGTCCCTGTTAAAAAACAGGACGCTCATGTCACTGGCTACGGCAAGTACGGGACCGACACCACTCCGATCGAGCACGCCCTTCGTGGTGGATTTCACCCGGTCTTCCGCTTCCCTTGCCTTCTTTTCAGCAGCATCATCGGCTTTTTGCTTATACCACAAAAACCCGAATACGCCGGCAACCACTGCAAAAATGACAGCTAAAGCCCAACTCATTTTACCTTCCTCCCATGATCACACTATTTGCTACAAACCTCATAATGAAACACCCAAAAATAATCCCCAAATTTAAACAAAATTATAGCACTTTGCACAGAGAATTACAATCTATACTTCTGCAATCTGTTCATGCCACTCCTGCAGGGAATGCAGTTCCCCAAGATGGCGTTTTCTCATATGGTCGATCCCCTCTGCAGCTGCTCGTCCCGCTGCGATGGTAGTGATATACGGGATCTTATTCTTGATAGCCGCCTTACGCAGGTAGCTGTCGTCGTGGTTGGACTCTTTTCCTGCCGGGGAATTGATGATCAGGTCGATCTCACCGTTGGAAATGTGATCCAGGATGTTCGGCCTGCCCTCATAAAGTTTCTTAACCTTCGTTGCATCAATGCCGTTTTCAACCAGAAGATCACAGGTGGTTCCGGTTGCCAGGATCTTGAATCCGTTATCTGCAAGGATCCTTGCCACTTCAACAGATTCCGGCTTATCCTGACGGTTTACACTGATCAGTACGGTACCCTCAAGCGGTAGGGTTGCCTTGGCAGCCTCTTCTGCCTTGAAGAATGCGCCGCCGCTGGACTGGGAGATACCCAGAACCTCTCCGGTGGAACGCATTTCCGGTCCGAGGATCGGGTCTACTTCCGGGAACATATTGAAGGGGAATACCGCTTCTTTGACGCCATAGTAAGGGATCTTTCTTTCTTTCAGGCCCGGTACCGGTGACGGTCTTCCGGTCAGCTCGCCGGTGATGATCTCGGTTGCCAGGGGAACCATGCGGATACCGCAGACCTTGGATACCAAAGGTACGGTTCTCGATGCCCTCGGGTTTGCTTCCAGGACATAAACGGTATCTTTTTCAATGGCATACTGCATATTCATAAGACCCACTACATGCATCTCTTCTGCGATGCGGCGGGTGTAATCGCGGATGATCTCCAGATGTTTTTCGGAAATATGTCTGGAGGGCAAAATGCAAGCTGAATCTCCGGAATGGATACCGGCCAGCTCGATATGCTCCATGACAGCGGGCACATATGCATGGGTGCCGTCGCTGATGGCATCTGCCTCGCACTCCAGCGCATGCTGCAGGAAACGGTCGATGAGGATCGGTCTGTCAGGCGTCACACCAACAGCAGCCTTCATGTAGCCTGCCATGCTCTCATCATCATAAACCACTTCCATGCCGCGGCCGCCCAGTACGTAGGAAGGACGCACCATAACGGGATAGCCAATCTCACCTGCAATGGCGATGGCCTCGTCCACTGTGGTTGCCATGCCTGACTGGGGCATGGGAATATTCAGTTTATCCATCATAGCGCGGAACTGATCGCGGTCTTCCGCCAGGTCGATGACTGCCGGTGAAGTACCCAGGATCTTGACACCGTTTGCTTCCAGCTCGGATGCCAGGTTCAAAGGCGTCTGTCCGCCAAACTGTGCGATAACGCCCAGGGGTTTTTCTTTTTCATAGATAGAAAGCACATCCTCTGCGGTCAGGGGCTCAAAATAAAGCTTATCAGAGGTATCATAATCCGTGGAAACCGTCTCGGGATTACAGTTGACGATGATGGTCTCAAATCCCAGTTTCTTCAGGGACTGTGCCGCGTGAACGCAGCAATAGTCGAACTCGATACCCTGGCCGATCCTGTTGGGACCGCCGCCCAGGATCATGATCTTCTTGTTATCGGTAACAGGGTTCTTGTCCTCTCCGATATAGGTCGAGTAATAATACGCCGCATTTTCCGTACCGCTGACATGAACGCCGTCCCAGTGCTCCACCAGGCCAATCTCATTTCTGCGCTTTCTGATATCTGCTTCGGGAACATCCAGGATCTGTGCAAGATACTTGTCGGCAAAACCGTCCTTCTTCGCCTGGATCAGGGCATCATCAGAAGGAACCTGTCCCTTAAAGGTACGTACCAGCATCTCTTCCTCATCCACCAGTTCCTTCATCTGTGTAATGAAGTACTCTTTCACCTTGGTGGTTTCATGGATCTCTTCTACTGTTGCACCCTGGCGGAGCGCTTCATACATGATGAAATGACGCTCGGAAGAAGGGGTGATCAAAAGACGCATCAGTTCTGCCTTCGTCATGCTGTCATAGCCTTTTACATGGCCAAGGCCGTAGCGTCCCTTCTCTAAGGAACGGATGGCTTTCTGGAAAGCTTCTTTATAATTCTTGCCGATGCTCATGACTTCGCCTACCGCACGCATCTGGGTGCCCAGCTTGTCATCCACATCTTTGAATTTTTCAAATGCCCAGCGGGCAAACTTGATCACTACATAATCTCCGTCGGGATGGTACTTATCCAGGGTTCCGTATTTTCCGCAGGGGATCTCAGCAAGGGTCAGGCCACTGGCCAGTTTTGCAGAAACCAGTGCGATGGGGAAACCGGTCGCCTTGGATGCCAGTGCGGAGGATCTGGACGTTCTGGGGTTGATCTCGATAACTACAATTCTGC
>JAFZNL010000023.1 GCA_017550925.1 Lachnospiraceae bacterium
CCAGCGACATTTTCTGCGGAAAGAGCAGCCTGGTCACAGGCTCTGCCAATGCTGTCAGGCCGATGGCGCAGGGTATGGCGATCATCATTGTCACCTTTACCGCTGTAGCGATCTGACGTTTTGCCCTTTCCTGATCTCCCCGGGCATAAGCGCCGGAGATGCTCGGAATTACGGCAGATGACATGGCTGAGGAGATGGCAATGGGAATGTTTGCGATCACCACGGCCTTGCCGGCAAAGATGCCATAGTTGATGGCGATCTGTGATGCAGACAGCTGATACATATGTTTCATGACCTTGGAATAAATGGTCTGGTTTAAGGACGTGGAAAAATTATAGATAAAAGTACTCAGGATAAAGGGTGTAACCACGTGAAGGATCACGGAAAAACACTCCTTCATGCTCATGATCTTTTCATCTTCTTTTCCCGGTCCCATGGCCCTGACAATATCACTGCGATACCTGAAAAAGACAGACGTTGTATAGATCAGCGCGATCAGCACGCCACTGCCGGTTCCCAGGGCGCTTCCCATGGCACCGCGCATGGCGATGGTGGTTGCATCTTTGCCGGTTGCAAAATGGATCAAAAGCCAGGCTGCTCCGATACTGACAACGGCGTTTAAGATCTGCTCCACAATCTGTGAGATAGAGGTGGGCAGCATGGTCTTAAAGGACTGGAAAAAACCCCTGCTGACTCCTAAGATCCCCGAAAGGAAGATCGTCGGTACAAAGATCCGAAGTACCGGCACAGAACTTCCTTCCACCACATAAGGCGCGATAAAATAGGTCATCACACTTGCCAGTCCGCCAACCACCAGCACATAATACAGACTGCACTGTACGATGCGCATGGCATTTTTGTTTTCCCCTGTGGCCAGATAGCCGGATACCACTTTCGACATCGCCGAGGGAATACTGTAGGACGAGATCAAAAGAATGATCGCATAGATATTATATGCATGGGTGTAATATCCGTTCCCCTCATCACCGATGATCTGCGTCAGCGGCGCACGGTATAAGATTCCGATAATGCGGACTATGATCCCGGCAACTGCCAGGATTCCTGCCTGCACTACGAACCCTCCCATATGCCTTCTTTTCTTTGTTTCTTCTTTCATAGATTCCCCTCAGAATTTATGTCCGTAGATTGCTCTCATCTTGCACAACGCGAGTAGGGGAAACGAAGTTCCCCTACCCGTTTTTTCAAAGTTACTGATCTGAAAAGTTTTGAATCTGTTAATACAACATCATTTTCTGTTCAGCGTGTACAGATAATAATAATAGGATGCTTCTTCGCCCGTCTTCTTATCCGTATAGGTAATACGAATATCCGTACAAGGGAACAGACTGTTGTATTCCGATTTGGAACTGTAGTTATCGGCCGTATACTTTTCTGTCTTGGCCAGTTTGATGGTCTTGTTGTTCTTTACTGCTTTGGTGACTGTTTTTCCGTCCTTACCCGGAGTCAGGATCTCGATCTTTTTCAGTTTATATCCTTTGTTCATTGTAACCGAGAGTTTCCCGCTGGTCACTTTTGTATAGGGATAATAAGAATAGATATCCTTACCTGCATAAGTGACTTTCTTAATCGGAGACTTTGTCACCGGATATGTTGTATAAACCTTGATCGTCTTTGTGCAGCGGAGCGTACCGTCTGCTTTTACCACATCAAAAGTCACCTTATAAGACCCCTTTTTCTTTGCATAGCAGGCGATATAAGTGCTGCCGTAATCCGTTCTGATCTCATATTTAGCCGGTACATAATTTCCCTGTTCATCATACGTATCATCAGAAACGCACTCTTTATACTTCCTATAATATCTCGAAACGACCTTTGCGATCAGATTCGGACTGGAAGCCTTCACATTCTGAATTGAATCCCCGTCATTGGTCATATAAATGTAGGAAGTATCATCTCCGCCATACGCATATTTCTGGCAACGTCCTACCGTACAATACATGGTATCATCATAGCTTACGCCGTTTTCCTGATCCTGTGTATAATCTGCTGCGGCAGGCTGCGACATCGTAATGACTGCCACGAGGGCAAGCACAGCGATCAACATTGATTGAATTCTGATTCTTGTACGCATCGTATCTCCCTCCTTCTCAGTTCTGCCTGAATACATAATAGGTAACTGTTTCCACAGTCTTCAGTTTCTTGTCATAGACGGTTACCTTGATCTCGGTCATGGGATAGATATAATCATATTCCGTCCCTGAGGCAGAACCGTAATAACTGTCTTCCGTTATGGAGTTGTAATCTTCTTCCGTGAACTTACCAACGCTTGTCAGCGCAACTTTTCCCTTATTCTTGATGGTCTTGTATGTCATATTGCCATTTGCATCATAATTTCCGTACTCAATCTTTTTCAAAGAAAAATCTTTGCCGAGTTTGACGGAAAACTTACCGGAAGATTTCTTTGTCAAAATTGAGTTATAATCAAACTCTTTTCCGTTAAAAGTAGCCTTCTCAACTCTTTGTGCATATCCGACAAATACCTTAACGCTTTTTGACAGAACTGTTTTCCCTTTTTCATTCTTTACGGTAAATTTCACACTGCCGGTACCTTCCTTTGCACCAAACACGGAGATCCCGGCCGTTCTCTGGTATTTTGTATCCTCGGAATAGTCGCGTCCTGAAAAAAAGGAATCCTCCCTTGTAATGGTCGAAACCCTGCTCACCTTTGCGATCAGGTTAGAAGAAGCCTTTGCGCTAACCTTGTAATTTGCATTCGGAAGATAAATACCGATGCTGTCAGAATCATGCGAGTTTGCATAAATTCTGATCGCTGTCGGGTACTCGATCCCTGTCTTTTTGTCCACTACATAGGTGTGTGTCTTGGGCTCCGCCGCCTGTGCCTTGTCAGCGAAACCGGCGATCACAAATACAGCCGTCAGCATGGCAAGAACAGTCAGTTTTACGATATTGCTGGTTCTTGTTTTCATGATGTTCCTCCTTTGGTTTTTCGGTAGTTTTCGACTCCGTTTTTTCATGACTGAGTTTTATAACTACCGGATTTATCTGCAAAAGGGATATCTGCCCTCTTACGATCATTTCATTCCTGCCGGCCCTACAACACAGCAGTTTATTCCAGCGTAAAGATGGCCATGGTCTCTTCCAGTTCACTCGCAAGAGCCTCCAGGGTTTCGGCAGAGGTTTCCAGCCGGTTCATGGTCGCCGTCATGCTGTGTGCGCTGGACATATTATTTCTGGTAGTTGCCTGATTCTGTTCCGAGATCTGCGTCAGACCGGTAACCACCTGTACGATAGCATCAGCAGACGCATCCAGCTGGGCAGTTTTCTGTCTGATGTTCTCAATGCTTGTCAGGGAATCTGCCACGCCGTCAGCCACCTCTGCAGTTTTCTGCATTGTCTCTGTCAGCTTGCCCTGCTGATGATCGATGGCTGCGCGTACCTCCAATACAGTTTCCACCATCTTGGCAGAATCCTTCTGGAGGGATTCAATGACATTCTCGATCTGTTTCGCCGATTCATTGGACTGGTCAGCCAGCTTATTGATCTGCTGAGCCACAACCGCAAATCCGCGTCCCGCATCGCCTGCCCTGGCTGCTTCAATGGATGCATTCAGGGACAAAAGTTCTGTTTCATCCGCAATATCCTGGATCACTCCCGTTGCCTTGCGGATGGACTGAACCGATGAATTCAGGGCTGTGATCTGGTCGGATACTTTCAGGACAACACTGATGGTCTCTTCGTTGGAATGGTTCAGCTGATCAATGATCTGCTCCTCCTGGGTCTCCGCATCGGACATTTTTTCAGAGCTTCTTACCAGCTCGTCGATCTCGCCGCGGATACAATCGATCTGCTCCCCGATCTGTTCTACGTTGCCTTTGGCGTTATAAGCTTCCTGTGCCTGGGATACAGCCGAATCTGCCACTTCCTCCATGGAACTGTGGACTGCATCCACCGTCCTGCCGGTGCTGACTGCCATACCGGAAAACTGCTTTGCCTGGGCCGTCAGTTTCTTTGATGAATAACGGATCTTTTTCAGCATCTCGCGGATCTGCAGCCGCAACTGTAATCCGAGCCTGTACATATCGCCGATCTCATCATTGCGCTGGATCAGGATCTCATGATCCGGCATATTATTTCTGGAAAGGTCGCCCTCTGCAAGTTTGTTCAAGAATAACATGGTCTGCTTCATGGCATTGATCATGAATTTGGAATGATACAGGATCAGCATGCCGGAAAGCACCATTAATATGATGGCAACGATCACGTATACACTGTTGCTTTTTGCAAGGGCTGCCGTGGTCTTGCTTGTTTTCTTTCCAACGCCGATGGCGCCGATGACCTGTTCCGATCCATCCTTGATGGGCAGATAATATGCATGATAAGATTTTTCGGCAATCTCTGTCTTTGCTAAAAATACGTCTTTATCTGCGCTGACTTTTTTCCAAACCTTCTCATCCATCTGGGTTTCTTCCAGAGAATGGTTTTTCCGGTCCGTCATGGTGGAAAGAAGCCTTGTGGGCACGCCGTCGATCACAAAGAAGATCGTTGTATCATATCCGGTGGCTGCTTTCAGCGACTGGAAATACTCTTCATCTTCTTTGATAATGTAATCGCCCTTCTTTGCCTGCCTGCCCTTGCCGGCAACAAATTCACCGGGATAACGGCATTCATAATCCAGTTTTATGGATGTTGCAAAAGCCTCAAGATTCTTATGTACCTCTGACTTTAAGTTCCCTTTCATCAGTCCGCTGCCGATGATCAGCATGATCAAAAGAACCAGGACAAGGGGTGCCAAAGTCAGTACTAACAGCTGTCTCGGAATGGATACGATGCGAAGCTTCTTGGCAAACCGGAAAGGTGAATAAGAAGCCTCCTCGGGTGCATCCACTTCTTCCTCCACTTCTTCCACCGGAGGAACATCATCCCAGGGCATGGGTTCGGGTGCCAGATCTTCCGCTGTCAGTTCCACATTATCGGTTGACGCGCCGCTTTGCTGAAGCTGTGCAAAAAGCGCCTCAATATCCAATTCCCCGTCTGCAGTACGCGCACGGTTATCCATGCCACTGTCTTCGTCTTCCGCCGGGACCTTACCCTGCTGTTCCAGAGATGCAAACATGGCATCGATATCCAGTTCACCATCCGCATTGCGGATCCGGCCGTCACCTTCTTCTGCTTCTGTTATCTCAGTATCTTCACCTGCTATTTCAGCTTCTGCATACATTTCCGTGTCTGCTTCTGACATCTCGGTTTCAGCTGCCTCTTCAGATGTTTCCGGTGTTTCAGATTCATCATTTGCCGCAGTTGCCTCTTCCGGCATCTCAGCTTCCGCGCCTGCTTCAACGGCAGCTTCCGGCTGCCCGGATTCGGTTTCGTTTATTCCGGATTCTACTTCAGCCTGGTCTTCGGCTTCCTGCATTTCGGCTTCAACAGCATCCTCAGCATCCTGTTCCGGTGCTTCTGTTTCCGTCTCCGGTTCCACCGGGACATCAGCAGATACTTCGTCTATCTGCACAGCTTCCGGATCCGTTTCCGGCATATTTTCAACCTCAGCTGTCACATCCTCCGCAGCCTCTGCCGGCTCTCCAGCAGGATCAGCGCTCTCATCAGATACCGGTGTATCTGTCTGCTCTGCGATCGTCTCCACAAGCTGGTCATTTTCCGCCTTCATTTTTTCATACATGGCGTCAATATCAGAACCACCGGAATCCTTTGTGGAAACCGTCTCTTCGGATACATTTTCATCCGCAGCAGCCTGCTCAGCCTCGCCTGCTTCTACCGGCAAAGTCTTCGCCTGCTCTGTCTCCTGCGCTTTTTTCCCTCGACTTTTCTTTCTTGCCATAAGCTTTCCCCCCGTAGAAACATTCTTACGGTTTCATTTTACCCCGGTTTTCAGATACACACTTCTCTTTTTTATACATATCACACGATCCGGTTTCTCTCACTTCCCCCGAGAAACGACCGGATATTATCGCAGGTTTCCTGCACCAGCCGCTGCCTGGCCTGCGTGCTTCCCCACGCCATATGCGGCGTCATGATAAGGTTCGCACCTTTCAGTGTCAACAGCGGATTATCA
>JAFZNL010000227.1 GCA_017550925.1 Lachnospiraceae bacterium
GATCTTCCAGACCTTATGGGTGATGCCGTCATCAGAAGTAAAATCATACAGCGGCGCATTTTCACCTTTCACCTGCGCCTTTACTTCTGACAGGATTTCATTTTTCCTGTGTGCCAGAAAGATGGGGCCGGTCTGGGCACTGAGGGAATCTACATGGCGGATCCTGTCCTTTTCTTTATCCGCGCGAGTGTTTTCATGCTTTTTGATCACGCCGCTCTCGTAATCATCCACTGATGCGCAGCCCACGATACCGGTCTGACTGCGGCCATCCATGATCAACTCATACAGATAATAACAAGGGCTTTCTTCCTGTACAAAACTGCCGTCTGCCTTGCGATCTTCATAAAGCACCCTGGCTTTGTCATACACTTCATCCGCATAGGTATCCACCTCGGGTCCGAAGGATGTTTCCGCCCTGTCGATAGCCAGAAAAGAAAGCGGGTTTTCTTTAACCACTTCCACTGCCTCGGCTCTGTTATAGACATCATAGGGAAGTGCTGCAATGACACTTTCCTTGCCCGGGGCCGGCCGATAAGCCCTGAATGGTTTTACAACTGCCATAATATCCTCCTTTGTGCTCAAAGCAGGTATATTATATCACAGATTGGGCATCTTAGATACAAATTTTTCGATACGCAGCCATGTTTTTGCAAGCTGTTGACTGATATTTATGACGATTTCTCCACATCGCTTTTCGGCGGTTTCTTATCAGGCTGTTTATCCTTCGGCTGTTTTCCCTCGGTTTTCGGCTTCTTACGGGGCGGTTTTCTTTTGACAGCACCTTCTTTTCCGTCAATGAGTTCTTTGACGCTTTTTTTGCCATACTTTTCCGGGCCTTTCGGTTTCCCGTCTTTTTTGTACATATCATACCGTCCGTGACTGATCCCGACATCCCTGGCAGCCTTTCTGTCCCTTTTTGTCGTATCGGACATATAATAATTGACGATGCGGCCGGTATCCTGTGGTACCTCCTCAAGCACATCTGCCAGATTTTTCTCGATCTTCTGCTTTGCAGCATCATCGTCGCTGCAAACGCCTACGAGCACATAATCTTCTTCATCATTGCCGCCATCCCCGATGTATTCCTGCGACTGCAAAACCTCAAGGGTTTTATCCACGGCATCATGAATGGTCATGCCTCTGACGCCTTCGCTTTGCATCTTCTCAACGATCTGCTGCGCATCATCATTCAGGGCAGTCATGCTCAATACCGTTTCCTTCGGACCAACCGTGTACTCCACGGAAGGATTCACATCCAGGGAAACATATGCCACAGGCCTTGCATAGCCCACATAATATCCGCCGCTTGTGATAAGGATCACCACAGCAGCTGCTGCCGCGATCCAGGGCCGCAATCTCCGAAAACCGTCTGCATTTCCTTTACCGCCGGAAGCCTTTACCGGATACTCCATTTCCTGACCGATGGGATAGATCCCTTCTACCGTCTGAAAGGTGCCGTTTTTCAGGAGCACCACCGTCATATTCTCTTTCTGTTCAACCGCCACTGCCTTCATATTCATCACCGCCTGTTCTATCATCGCAGGTTTCTCTGCTGCATAAACACGAAATACATAAATTTTCCTGCCTCATTGGTTATTCATTCTTCAAAATCATGTGATTGCAAAACCATGTCAAATTCAAACTCTTCTCATATCCAAATTCATCTCAGATCCAAACTCATCTCATGTCCAAACTCATCTTTGATCCATTGGCAGATAGTCTCTTAAATACTCATATTCACCGCAGGAGATTTCACTGACAGCGATCAGGTATTTTCTGTGCCGTTCCAGAATCTTTCTTTTGACGCCGGTGATCTGCACCAGCTGTTCGATGGGCAGCATCCTGCTTTGCTGCATGTACCATAAAATTTCCGGATTTTCCATAACCGCGCGGACGACTGCCATGCAGGATGCCTTCGTTTTTTTCGTTTTAGGGCTGCATTTTGTCAGGTCATAAAAGGAAAAACCGTACCCTGCCAGCACTCCGGAAAGCATTTCGATCTCATCTTTGATATCCCTGTTTCGTTCAATCTCTTCATAGGTTTCTCTTGCCGTCTGTTCAGTTGCGTGCTCTATTTCCAAGGCAAAGAATCCCTGTGCTCCGTCATCATTATCTGCGCTCTTTGAAGGATCAAAGAGGATCTCTCCCACATGCCGGTTTTCCTTTTCCAGTTCATCCAAAAGCCTTCGCCTGATCACCAGAGCAGAAAAAGACAAAAATCCGCCTTTCGCCGGATCATACTTTTCGATGGCCTCATAAAAAGCGATCATGGCCACCTGAAAAGCATCATCGGTTTCATGGACATATCGCCCCGTTACTTTATAGGCACAGGATGCGATAAAACTCTTATGCTGTTTGATGAAATCATTCATCCTTCCCGCATCATGTTTCAGCAGGGGAATCTCTTTTTCGTACTGCAAACTTATCTTTCCTTATAGAATTCGGTAAATACGTGTAAAAAAACGGGGTACCTGACCATTTTACCATATTTAATCGGCAGACAACAACAGACCGGGCAAAAGATATGATCGTCTCCTGCCCGGTCTGCTTTTATCTTCTTGTTTTTATCTGCCTGAACTTACCTTACTGCTCTTATCTGCCTGAACTTACCTTACTGCTCTTATCTGCCAGTGCTTATTTCCCTGCTCTTATCTGCCTGTGCTTATCATACTGCGCTTACCTGCCCGGTCCGCCGGGATTTCCGGAACCGCCTGATGTACTTTTGGTTGTGGCACTGGCAGTTGTCTTCGCAGTTCCGCCGCTGTACTCTGTATACCTGTAATCCTTTGATACATCAGAAACTTTCAGTCCGCTGACCGTGCCGCCGGTGGATAAAGTATAGGTACTGCCGCTTGTCAGTTTACCTGAAACACACATGATAAATGCCACATCCTTCGGTAAAGTCGCCGCCTCGATCACATTTCCGGAAGCATCCAGTATACCGATGGAGGTGCCGGCGCTGACCAGCGTCTGGGAACCTGCGCCCATACCACCGGGGCCACCACCCATTCCTCCCATTCCACCGGGTCCAAACTGACTTCCCGCGGAAGATCCCGAGAAGATCACAAATGCCTGACCTGTGGAAGAAGCGCTTTGCGTTTCACCCATGGAATCACATCCTGCAAGGAACAGTTCGGCCGAGTCTCCGATCACAAATTCATCGTCCATATCGATGGGTGATTCCGAACCGCTTGACATCCCGTAGACCACCGTCGTACCGCCATAAGCATAGAAAGAGCCGTTGCAGTCGATCCCGTCGCCCTGACTGCTGAAGGTATAGCTTTTGGAAACACCGTCCGAACCTGTCAGCGTCACACTGTGACTTGTGACATCATCTCCGATGCAGACATTTAAATAACCGCTGTAGATCGTGCAGGAATTACCGCTTTTTGATGTGGTGGTTTTGGTATAGCTGCTCTCATCCTCATCTGCATAAACATACACCTGCGTCTTGCCGGAAGCGTTGATCCCATCATCATTCGTATAAACCGCCACCTTCGGACCGGAAGCGGCTCCCTGTGTTCCCACAACCACCTGCGGCGACTCAATTCCTTCATAGGCTGTTTGGATATCCACAAAAGCATTCCCCGTGAAAGCGATTTTTTCACCGGCACTGATCCCGTCATCCGATGCCTGGATGATCACGGTTCCGCCGCTGATGGTCCCAGTATTGTTACAGTTGATACCGTCCTCCGGCGCGCCGATGATCACCTGGTTATCATTTCCCTGATTGTACTTGATCCCGGTGGCAGTGGTATCGATCTCAACGGATCCGCCGCTGATCACAAGGGATCCGGATGCTGACTGGGTATAAGCTGTTCCTGCTTCATATTCACTGCCTTCTTCAACGGAAGAATAGGTAAATGCCTTAGCCTTGGTTCCCGCCTTGATACCCTTATGGGATCCGGTATCCTGTGTCACTGTTTCTGTTTTGACGGTTGAACCGCCGCCTACTCCGTTTCCGCTGGTCACGATACTGTTCGGATACTGGCTTGATGTCTTTCCGACACTGTAATACTGTGTTGTCGCATTTTCAAATATCGTGGCGATCTGAACAGATCCCCCTGAGATCACGACGTTTTCACCCTGGATCCCGTCACCGCCAATGTTTTCCATGACAACGCTTCCGTCGCTGATAGAAACCAGTCCCGTTCCGTCATCCTTTGTATTGGATGTTTTTGCATCTGCATCCACGCTTGTTCCCGCTTTCGCACGAATCCCGTCTTCTTTGGTATTTTGTAAAAGTACCTGCCCGCCGGTAATCGATACAACACAGCTTCGGATCCCGTATCCACCGCTTTTTGCTACGGTGAGCGCGCCGCCTGTAACCGTCACTTGATGGGCAGTTGACAGATCCGATTTGTTGTATGCTTTCACGGCATCATCGCTGTCAGCCGCGCAAACGATGTTGCCGCCATTTACGGTAATGGCCCCGCTCTTGGATTTCATCGCACTTCCGAGTGCGGAAGAAAGAGACAGGGTTCCGCCGTTTACCGTGATACCGTCATTGGTTCCCTTCAGGCTATCTCCGTTTGTCTCAATACTGATATTACCGCCGTTTACCATCAGCTTTCCTTTTGCAGAAATACCGTCTGTGGGATCTTTTCCGGAGGATGCGGCCGTTTCAGTCGTCATCTGATCGGACAGGACTAAGATTGCATCTTCGCTCTTTGCATCAATAGTCAGGGTGCCGCCTTTTACATCCTGACAGATCAGCGCCGATGCCGGTTTTGTCGTAAATCCCGTTGCTCCGGCGATCAGGTTTTTGCCCTCCAGTTTTATGGAAGTCAGATTCTTTTTGGAGATCAGGATTGCCGGCATATCTGTTGTCAGTGCGCGATTGTCGATATAGGCAGAAGAAAGTGTCAGTTCCACATCTTCCGTCGTTTGAACATCAACGGTGAGATTTTCTGCTGCACCGCTCATGATGAAGTTTCCGCCGCTTATGACCGCAATCTTTGTCTGAGCGATCCCGTTTTCCGATACCGAAATGATGCTCACACTGTTTTCGGAAACCTGATTTCCCTCTTCATCTGTGATTGTCAAATCCTGATCCGGCTTTGGTACATCATATTTTTGCAGGTCTGTGACAGCGGGTTTTTCCGTCTGCGATGTGCCGCCATTGTCGCCATTGTCACTATTATCCCCGCTTCCGCCGTTGCCGCCGCTTCCGCCGTTACCGTTGCCGTTACCGTTGCCATTACCGTTGCCATTGCCATTGCCGTTATCATTGCCGTTGTTTCTATTTCCCGTGTTATCGGAATCATTCTTTCCACCCGAATCATCCGATGAAGATTTGATCGTGTAGGTATAACTTTTCGCTTTTTTCACATATTTCTTAGTTTTCAGTAGTTTATTCGTGAGCTTTGTCGTCTTTTTGACTGCTATGATCTTTAACACGGTTGTTTTGGTCATCCTGATCTTCCGGAATTTCCCGCTTGCGATCATTTTCTTTGTGGTAAACTTTTTGTTATTCAGGGTATAATACACCTTATATCCCTTTTTTGCTTTGATCTTAACTGTTACGGCTTTTTGATAGGTTCCGCTCCCTTTTGAAAGCGAATACATTTTTTTGTTGACCTTTGCCGCGCTTACCTCCTGCGATGACACAGGCAGCAGAAGCACCGTCATCATTGCCAGCACACACATCATTGCCGTCAGTTTCCGCCATCGTCTTTTTTTCTCAGACATTTCCGTACCTCCTGTTATTCAGCGTTTTTCGGCCTCATTTTTACAAGCCGTCATTATAATATTATTCTTATGCTTATGGATCAGCATCTGATCATAGGATTCGGCGCTTTACTTTACAAAAATGGGGTATCCAACTTGAAAAATGAAGAGATTTCTGTTATTTTTGATAGAGATTTGATCATTCTTTTGAATAATTACATTTTGGAGGCAGTTATGAACGAACAGGATAAGATATTTTTAGACAGGATCACTCAGTACGCAGGCAAGGTCATGGCAGATATTGACCCCGATCCCACAGTTACCCCGATCTCACAGCAGCTTGAGTATCTGCGGCCGGTGATGGAGGAGATTGCTGCCGAGTCCGGTCAGTCCGTTGAAGATGTCTTTATCCGCTATATGGACCTTGC
>JAFZNL010000228.1 GCA_017550925.1 Lachnospiraceae bacterium
GGTACTCACGGATCTGTTCAGCAGAAAGATCGGAAACATAGGCTTTTCCTTTTTTCACAAGGAGCACTGCCTTTTCATACATCTGTCCGAAATAATCGGAAGCGAAGAACAGCCTGTCCTCCCAGTCAGCGCCAAGCCACTTGATATCCTCAAGGATAGACTCCACAAACTCTGTCTTCTCCTTCGTGGGATTGGTATCATCAAAGCGCATATTGAACTTGCCGCCATACTCCTGTGCCAGGCCGTAGTTTAAGAGAATACTCTTGGCATGGCCGATATGAAGATAGCCGTTGGGCTCGGGAGGAAAACGGGTGTGAACGTGATCATATACGCCCTCCCGCAGGTCCTTGTCAATCTCCTGCTCGATAAAATGACGGGAAATGACTTCTTTTTCCGTGTTTTCTGCTGTTTCTGTTGCTTGAATCTGAGGTTCCATAGTGTCTGAGATTTCCTTTCGTTACTTCTTAGCTTATCGGCATTTTCGCCGTTTTTTCTTAGATCATGGAGTTGATCAGGTCCAGGATGTCCTTGCCGAAGGCTGCTGATTTGGCATCCGCATCCTCCAGGCTCTGGCCTTTCACGCCATAATAGAATTTCACTTTCGGTTCTGTTCCGGAAGGACGAACGCAAATCCATGCGCCATCTTCTAAGTCATAATACAGAACGTTGGAGCTGGGCAGTCCGGTGGGCGTTACCTGTCCGGTAGCCACGTCCGTAATGGTATCTGCCTTGTAATCGCGGTAAGATGTCACCTTGTATCCGCCAAGCTCCTTAGGCGGGTTCTTGCGCAAGGTTTCCAGGATCTGCGCGATCTTCTCTAAGCCTTCCTTGCCCTTTAAGGTAATGGACTGAATATCATCTTTGTAATAGCCGTAGCGCTCATACATGGCGATCATGGCATCCCAAAGGGTCATGCCCTGCTCTTTGTAGAAAGCTGCGCACTCTGCAAGCGCCATAACGGCAACGATGGCGTCTTTATCCCTTGCATGGGTACCGATCAGGCAGCCGTAACTTTCCTCAAAACCGAAGAGGTAGGTTCCCTTGCCGCTCTGTTCGAAGCCCAGGATCTGCTGACCGATGTACTTAAAGCCTGTCAGCACTTCGATGAGTTTCACGCCGTAATAGCTTGCGATGGCATCTGCCATGTTGCTGGTCACGATGGTCTTGATCAGGGCGCCGTCCTCCGGAAGTCCTTTCAGGGCTTTGATCTGTCCGATCTCATAGTCAGCCAGAAGGCAGCCGGACATGTTTCCGGTCAGGGTATGGAACTCGCCGGTCTTGGAATCTTTGACATATACGCCCAGACGGTCTGCATCCGGATCCGTTGCCAGCACCAGCTCAGCGCCTTTTTCCTTAGCAAGGGCAAGTCCCAGTTCAAAGGCTTCCGCTGCTTCGGGATTGGGATAGGATACGGTGGGGAAATTACCATCCGGCAGTTCCTGCTCGGGAACCACATATACATTCTCAAATCCCATTTCCTTCAGGACTCTGCGGGCCGGGATATTGCCGGTACCGTGCAGCGGTGAATAAACGATGGTGATCTGGTCTTTCATCTTGTCGATGCTGTCCTGATGGAGGATGCGGCTCTTAAGTGCCTCGATATAAGGATCATCAATATCCTGTCCGATCTGCTGATACAGTCCCTGCGCGATGGCATCTTCCTTGGACATAGTCAGTACAGATGCAAAATCCGTCACTGCGGATACCTCAGCCATGATACCTTTGTCATGGGGCGGCGTGATCTGCGCGCCATCTTCCCAGTATACCTTGTAACCGTTATATTCCGGCGGATTATGACTGGCTGTGATATTGATGCCGGCGATGCAGGAAAGCTTGCGTACCGCATAGGAAAGCTCCGGTGTGGGACGAAGGGATTCAAACACATAAGCCTTGATGCCGTTGGCTGCCAGGCAAAGAGCCGCTTCATCCGCAAATTCCGGGCTGAAGTTTCTGCTGTCAAAAGCGATGGCAACGCCTTTTTCCTGTCCGCTTTGTTTTTTGATATAATTGGCAAGACCCTGGGTTGCTTTGCGGACCGTGTAGGTATTCATCCTGTTGGTACCTGCGCCGATGACACCGCGAAGACCTGCCGTGCCGAATTCCAGTTCCCTGTAAAAACGATCCTCGATTTCCTTCTCGTTGCCTTCCAAAGCCTTCAGTTCACTTTTGGTATCCTCATCAAAATACGGATTCTCCAGCCACTGCTGATATGTTTCCCTGTAACCCATGCTATTACCCTCCTGAATTGATTGTCTGTTTTTTCTCCGTTTCTATTTAGCGGATCCTACATAACGGAACTTATGCTGCCTTTTGTATCTATCTGCCGTAGGTTACGACAGACTGACAGACATAGTCATTTTATCACAACTTTGCAAAAAAAAGTAGTCCCACATAGCAAGAAATTAATGGGAAAAGCAATTTTTTCCATACAAAAATCCGCATACAGAAGCAATCGCTTTGTATGGCGTCAAAAATGAGCGCCGATCCGATCGCAAATGTATGCGGAGTCTGTATTGACATATTCGGTTTGTCTGTCTCTATCTTATCGCCTTCTGTTTTCCGGTCCGCAGTGCTATGCGCTTTTTGCTGGCCGTACTTACAGCGATCCTTCCCGCAGCTCGTCCACCACATCCTGCAAGGAATGGCTGATGATATACTCGTAGATTTCAAACAGTTCTTTGGACGTGTAAGGCATTCCCATATCGATCCAGTACATCATGGCGTAGGAGATGGTTTTTGAATAATACTCCGATACCATTTCCGGGGAGATCCACTTTCTGTTCAAAGATTTCGCCTCAATCCCTGCTTTCAATTTGTCGCCGATGATCTGATAAAAAATGTCCCGGATACACCTTTGGGTGATCTGTTCAAAAGAATTCTGCCCGCTGGTCTTTGCCAGCCGAAGGTATAATTCCTTTTCCCGGCAGAGATTTGAAAACACAAGCCGCGCCGCCTCATCGATCATATCATTTTCCAGAAGGGGTCCGATGGGCATGATGATATCTTCTCTGACGATCTCTTCCATCAACTGATATTTGTCCTGAAAATGATGATAGAAGGTTGTGCGGATCACGCCGGGCTTGCCCGTGATCTGGGCAATGGTGATCTTTTCCACCGGCTCCGTCATCACCAGCTCCTTAAAGGCATTTTTCAGTTTGCTCTCGATCTGTGCACCCGATTGCATTTTTCTTACTCACCGCTTTCCGACTGCAGCGCTTCCACCTGCTTGATGAAATTCTTCATCCCGCGGAAGGTTTCCCTGCTCATATGGATCTCCATCCCGGTTGCATCAGTCAGGGCTTTTTCCGGGGTAACATCACAGGTCATCACCAGGAACTTTGCGATGATATCCTGTCTTTTCACAATGTCAGCTGCCTCTTTTTCGCCCTGTTTTGTCAGGGTCAAAATCCCGCCGCTTTCCACGGTCAGATAGCCCTCTTTCGCAAAATTATTGATAGCGCGGCTAATGCTCGGCTTGGTATAGCCCAGCTGCCTTGCTACCTCAACGGAACGCACCCTGCCTCCTTGTTTTTTCAGACGGTAGATGGTTGATAAATAGATCCTTCCGGACAATAACATATTGTTTCCTGTCTGCATATGGATACCTCTGCTTTTTTATCTGCTTTACTCCTGCTTTTTAAATGAATGGTCACTCTGCCATACCTTTATCCCGGCTGCTTTTTGCTTTTTTCCGCCAGATAATCTTTTTGGATCTTTTCTATCGTTTCCAAAGAAAGGGGATAACGATATCCCTTTAGAATTTGCTCCGGCGTATAGCCGTGATCCGTCAGATGCCGGATCGCCCCGCCATAAGCAAAGTCCCTTGTAAAATTTTGCAAGGATTCTTCAAACTGTCCCATATATTTGCCTCAGTCACAGATCTGCGCCCTGGTCTCCTCGAGTTCTTCCTGGGAAGGTTTGCCCGGTACCCAGCCAATCTTCTGTCCGTCAGTCTGATAGCGCGGGATCATATGCAGATGGAAATGAAATACCGTCTGACCTGCTACTTCCCCGTTGTTCTGTACCAGGTTAAAACCGTCAGCGCCCAGTTTTTCCTTCATACCTGCAGCGATCTTTTTCGCCGTCACGATGGCTGCAGCTGCTGTCTCGTCAGGCAGTGCAAACAGATCTGCGTAATGATCCTTGGGAAGAAGGAGCGCATGGCCTTTTGCAGCGGGACCAAGGTCTAAAATCGCACGAAACATGTCATCCTCGTAGATGGTCTTTGAAGGAATCTCCCCGTTTGCGATCTTACAAAAAATGCAGTTGTCATCTTTCATGATAATACCTCCGGAATTTGATTTTATATTTTTCCTCCGGGTTTCATACCGGACTTTTCTCTATGGTTTATGCGTTGTTCATCAAGCCGTTTTACCGGAAAGAGAACACCTCATCTAACGTCTTGAATACCACAAAGTCTCCCTTCATGGTCATGGCCCCGGTCATGAACGCTTTCTGGAAGGTCATCCTGCCATCCATGATATCATCCAAAACTGCCTGCGTCAGATGCATCTCAACATCCGTCTTGCCACCTTCCTGCAAAAACACCGTCAGTCCGGAGGGCTCAATATGAAGCTGCAGAACCGGAATATTCCCACCGTCAATATGCAGCGTAAAGACTCCCCGTCCGCCGGGTTTTGGCGTAAACGCCCGCTTGAATGTGCCTTCATAATCCGGGCGTCCGCTGCCGGCAGATGCCTTCTTTTCCTTCTGCTGTCCCAGTTTCCCAGAAAACAGTGTATTCAGCGCACGAAGATCCTCTTTCTGCTTTTGTACATAAGCATCA
>JAFZNL010000229.1 GCA_017550925.1 Lachnospiraceae bacterium
CCAATATTTCCCTGGATGAGCTGACCATCACCGGAAAGGCAATTCTGGATTATGAATATCAGTTGAAAAATCATTATATCCTGATCCACGCAGACCAGTGCGACCCGAATATCCTGGGGGTGATCAGTGATTTTACCATGGAAACCGTAGGCGTGGATGTGGGGCTTGCTTATTATGTCAGTTCCCAGGAGATCAAGTTTTCCGTCCGCAGCTGCGTCAAGGAAGTTCATGCCAATGAACTGGCCGGCTTTTTGGCAGACGGTCTCGGTGGCGGCGGTGGCCATATTACAAAAGCAGGCGGTACCATACGTCCTGAAAAACTCCTGGAACTTGTAGGCGCCGGTGAAGAAGCCGCTGAGCAAAATAAAACCCGGGACAATGACCAGAGCATCGAACATAGCTTAAACATATTTATTCGTAAAGTGTTCAAACGGCGCCTGGATCAGTATTTTTCCATGTACCGCGTTCTCTATGCAAAAGATACAGTTTTAGATACTGCCGATATGAAGCAATATGAGAAAAGAGCGCAGCATTTGGGCTGTGTCAAGCTGGACGATGTTTTCCCGCAAGGGACCATGATTGAAATCCGGACCTTAGAGGGAGACATCAATGTTCGCATCGCTGCGGATCAGTATCTGATGATCGGCATTGAAGGTGAGGTATACCCGATCGCAAAAGAAAAACTGTACAATAGCTATCAGTTAATCGACGATCCCTACGATAAAACTTTTGAATATGAACCCTGTATCAAAGATATCATTACTGGAGAAAAGAAGAATGTATCAGGTTATGCAAGATCTGTGCTGAGCACGGGAAACGTCAGGATCTATGCAAAGCCGCTGGATGAATATGTGAAGCTCTTTACAGCCTGGGATGAAGAAAAGTACTATTCCGGCAAACCCGGTGACTTTATCGCAGTCAGGGAAGATGATGCCCATGATATCTATGTGATCAACGGCCGGCTTTTTGACCAGTTATATAAGGAGGTAAACTAAGATGGAGCACTTTAATGCGTTTATCTCTTATAAACATACGCCGGAAGATAATGTGGTAGCAGAAGCCGTCCACAAAGGGTTGGAGCGTTTCCATATTCCCAGTAAAATCCAGAAAAAGACAGGCATGAAAAAGATCAGCCGGATCTTTCGGGACAAAGACGAACTGCCTATTACCAGCGACCTGAGCGATACCATTGCCAGTGCCCTGACAGATTCGGATTATCTGATCGTCATCTGTTCGACAAATACCAAAAAGTCTGCCTGGGTACCCAGGGAGATCGAGTATTTCCTGAAAAACCACACAAGAAGACAGATCTTTACGGTTCTGGTCAACCGTGAGCCCTATGATGTGATCCCGGAGATCCTCCTTTATGAAGAAAAAACCGTCAAGGACGAAAACGGCGATGAGCAGACCGTGAAGATCCCCATGGAGCCCCTTTCCTGCGATTACAGGATGCCGCTTTCGAAGGCAAAAAAGACGGAACTACCCCGTCTTGCCGCAGGGATCATTGGCTGTTCCTATGATGAGCTGATGAACCGGCACAGACAGTATCGGATGAAACAGCTGATTGCTGTATTCTCCATCGCTTTCGCTGTCATGCTGGGTTTTTCCGGCTATATGCTTTACAGCAGGAATGAGATCCACAAAACCTATCTGGAATCGCTGAAGAATCAGTCGCAGTATCTAGCGAATGAATCAAGTGGTCTTTTGGAAAAAGAGCAGCGGATTGAGGCTCTGCAGCTGGCATTGGAGGCACTACCAAAGAATGAAACAGATGACCGACCGGTGACCGCAGAAGCGGTAAAGGCCTTGACGGATGCTACCCTGGCCTATGAGGGTAATATTGGAAACAATATCCATGCCGTCTGGAATTATCAGATGCCGAATACGGTTACGGATTTTCAGATATCGCCGGAAGGGAAGACGATCGCCGCATATGATAACGGAAATGTAGTGGCCTTTTGGGATACGGATACCCATGAGAGGACATTGTATCGGGATAACCTGCAACATAAGATTTCGGGTCTCCGGTTTCTGACGGAAAACAGGCTGGTTGTCTGGACGCAGAATAACATGATGTGCTTTGATGCAAAAGGCAATGAAATCTGGGAATATAAACCGTCAGACAGCCTTTTGGAAGACAGCCAAAACTTTATGATAAATAATGATTCAATACTGATCCTGAATTCGGATAATTGTTATCTGAAACTGGAAAAAACTACCGGAAACCTGCTTGATACATTTCCGATTCCGGCAAAGGAAGGCTATGAAGATCTGTCGATTGTAGAGAGCAAAATATCGCCGGATGGTATGCAGATTGCCATTCGTGGCCTGGCCGGCTGGAACAGTTACGCCTATGGCGTTTATGATCTGAAGACAAAGAAGATTGAACTCTCACCTATTTCCGAAGAAACCGTCAAGGATATTAGTTGGGTTGGCACTGATAACCTGTTGGTGGCAAGCAGTAATGTGGACATGCCGGTAAGTATGTCCTTTGAATCGTTGGATATCATTTCGTCAGACCTTTCCACGATCAAATGTGTCCAACCTTCTGATCTGTCTGAAAAATGGACTGCTGATTTTGTCTGCAACGGCTTTATGATAAACAGCGGTTTTATTAGTCTCGGCGAAAGTGATATCGGTTATTTTTCAGGAAATGTTATCACAGTTTATGACCTTGCAACCGGAAAAATGCAATATTCAAACAACGTCAATGATTCCCTGGTGGATGTCAGTGATGTGGACGGTAATGGAACGCCTACTTATATCACTGAAAACGGTGGCTTTGCATTTCCGGCTTTGAGCGTGGATGCAGATGCGGTATATTATACAAAACATTTTGCCGAGAATTTGCGTCAGGCAAAGATCAATAGCGGTGTCTATGTCAGAAGCGGCCGTTCCTCCGAGGTGATCCATTATGCCTCCAATGTCTGCGACGAAAACTGGCAGCCTTTGTCCGGCGATGTGCTGATCGCAGAAATAGTCGATGATTTTTTATTGGAGGATCAATGTCTTGCAGTCCTTTATGATGGTGAGCAAAATGCAATGCTGGCTATGTATGACCCTGCCGGAGAACGTTCGCCTGTTGAAATCGCGCTGGAAGATGATAATGCAAATCATTATAGGTTGTTAGGTATCTTTGATAATATGTTATATTTTGGACATGAAAATGATTTCAAATATCAAGTGATCACTTATGACCTGACAGGGAAAGAGACAGGAAGTGAAGAAATGTTTGAAATGGCTGTTTCTTTTGGAGATTCCTGCGTATTGAAAAGTGGCAAACTTATTTATCTGTGCAACAATGAAAATTATGAAAAATATCTTTGCTGCCTTGATCTGGCAACGAATCAAAAAAGCGAAGTGAAAGTGCCTGATGATATGGGATATTTGAAGCATGCTCCTATATATTATGAATATGAAAATGTCGCTGTTATACAGGCGAATGGAGAATATTTGTTTGACCTTACAAAGTCATCGGTGAAAAAAATGGAAATGCCAGAGGGTTGGGGAGAGGCCTGCTGCTTGTCCGATCGAAGTGAGGATAGTGCATTTGCCATATCTGATGGAAAAATGATCATCGCTATGGACCGGGAAGGCAAGGCGATAAATTCGATCAACTGTCCGGGCATTGCTCCGGTTGGCATGACTTTCATAGGAAATGAATTATTCGTCATTTACCAGGACGGTGGGTTGTATCGTTATGCGAAAAACAGCGGAGAACTGATCAAAAAGACTGAAGTGACCACCGCTTACTCTTTTCATGATGATGTTATGTTTGAAATAGATGAAACGAGTCATCTGATGTACATTAGAATGAAAAATCTTATGGATGTCGTGGATCTTGATACAGGTGTTGAAATTGCGCATATTATGGACTGTTTCGGGCATCAAACACAAAAAGATATTTTTATCACAGCGGCAGAAGAACAGAATCAAAAAATGCGAATCGGATACTATAAACGTTATACTGTAAGCGAGCTGATCGATAAAGCACATGAGATTCTTCAGAATACTGAAATATCAGAAGAGATGAAATCAAGATATGGAATTGAATAAATGTATCAAGCTATGTAATGTGACAGTTTGATTGGAATTCTCTTCCTCCCTTGAATATCAAACCATATTATGATATTGTAGATTGAGCATAACTTTAACGATTAAGTAATATAATGAACATAGATTCAGGAGGCTATTATGAAAAAAAGAACACTTATAGGTTTATGCGTTGCCATGACGGCTGCTATGCTACTTGGAGGCTGTGGAAACAAGCAAACTGACGAAACAGTTGACGTAGCGCAGGAGCCGGCAGTGGAGACAGCCGAAGAAACAAAAGAGGAAGCGCCGGCACAGGAAGAAACCGCTTCTGAAGAACCTAAAGAAGCTGAGACAGAGGAAGCCGATCAGGCTGAAGCGGCCGATGACAACATGATCCAAAACGGCGATTTTTCTGAAGGCGTCGGCGTTTGGCAGACCTACCTGGAGCACGGCGAAGCCGATCTGGCAGTGAATGACGAAGGACAGTTCGAGATTCGCGTCAAAAATGCCGGTGACCTGGATTACAGCGTGCAGGCCTATTATGACGGCTTTGCCATCGATCAAGGTGTGAAATACCTGGTTGCTTTTGACTGCGCTGTATCCAAGCCCCGTACCGTTGTATGGCGCGTACAGATCAACGGCAGCGATTATCATGCCTATTTTACGGATGAGATCAAGGCCACCGAAGAAATGCAGCATTATGAATTTGAAGTGACCATGGAAGAGGAAAGTGATCCGGCGCCCCGTTTCTGCTTTAATGTAGGAAGCTACGAAGGCGACGGCGATTTGGGCGAGCATGTGATCACCATTGATAACCTGGTGATGAAGGTGCTGGATGATTCCGGCAAGGTAGCAGGCGGCTCTGCGGCTGAAACCGCAAGCATCCTGACCAATCAGGTTGGTTTCCTGCCGGGTGAAAGAAAGACTGTGACCTTCCACGGCAATGCCATCGGCAGTGATTTTGAAGTGGTTGACGCTGACGGAAACAGCATCGGTTCCTATAAGCAGTCTGATGCAAAAGAAAATTCCGGTACCCAGGAAAGCTGCAGCACCGGAGACTTTTCCGACCTGACCGCTGCAGGCACCTATCAGATCAAAGTGGGCGATGAGCTTTCCGCACCTTTCGTGATCGGTGATGACGCACTGGATGAGCTTCTGAAGGATACCACCTATCTGATGCATATGCAGCGCTGCGGTGTGGAACTGACCAAAGAAGAAGGCGGCGATTATGCCCATGCAGCCTGCCATACGGAAAAAGCAAAGGTTTTGGATACCGGCGAAATGATCGATGTGACCGGTGGCTGGCATGATGCAGGCGACTACGGCAGATATATCGTTCCCGCAGCCAAGGCAGCAGGCGATCTGATGCTGGCAGCTGAGGATTACCCTGACGTAATGGGTGATGTTCTCGATGAAGTGACCTACGAGCTTGACTGGATGCTGAAGATGCAGCGTGATGACGGTGGTGTATACCACAAAGTATCCTGCACGAATTTCCCGGGCACCGTTTTACCGGACGAAGAGACCGATGAGCTGGTTGTCTGCCCGGTATCCAACGCAGCAACGGCTGATTTTGCAGCTTCCATGGCCATGGCAGCAAGAGTTTATGAAAAGAAAGATGCCACCAGGTCCAAGACCTATCTGGATGCTTCCAAGAAGGCTTTTGAATATCTACAGGGTCATCAGAGCGAAGGCGGATTCCATAATCCGGACAATGTTGTTACCGGCGAATATCCGGATGAAAACTGGAAGGATGATTATTTTTGGTCGGCAGCAGAACTGTACCGTACCACAGGCGATGATGCTTATATGAGCGTTATGAAGGATCTTGGCATTGATAACGTATCCGAGGGGATGGGCTGGGATTGCAACGGCTTTTATGCAGCATATGCGCTCCTTAACGCAAACCCGAATGATGAGCTTTCCAAGAGTGTACTTGCCAAAATCGAAGCTGCTGCGGATACCTTTGTAGCTGCTGCAGAAAAAGACGCATATGGCTCCTCCATCGTGGATGATAACTATCCTTGGGGTTCTAATATGTCTATTGCAAACCGCGGTATGCTGATGCATATGCTGATGAAGCTTGGCCTGTCTGATAGCGGAAAACTTGAGAAATACAAGGCAACAGCTACCGATCAGCTCAACTACCTGCTTGGCAGAAACGGTACCGGATATTGCTTTGTGACAGGCTATGGCACCCTGAGTACCAAAAACCCCCATCATCGTCCTTCCCAGGCTGTGGGCACGGCTGTGAAGGGTATGCTGGCCGGCGGACCGAATGTAGGCCGTGAAGATCCTTATGCACAGCAGGTATTAAAGGATAAAGCGCCTGCACTTTGCTACGCAGATACTGATCAGAGTTATTCAACTAACGAGATTGCGATCTACTGGAATTCGCCCCTTGTTTATCTGATCGCAGCGGAGAAGGCGGCAAAGTAACGGTTTGCATGATTCGCTGATATCGCTGTATTGATATGTCAACGCGATCTGATTTACAAAGTATCAGATGAGAGGTATATCTCATGAAGAATAACCAGTCAGCAGAAGATTATTTAGAATCAATCCTGATGCTCATTGAGGAAAATGGCTCTGCGCGTTCCATCGACGTAGCCGCTGAGCTTGGCGTAACCAAACCCAGCGTCAGTGTAGCCATGAAAAAACTGCGGGAGCAGGGATTGATCGAAATGGATGAAAATGGTCTGATTTCCTTTACGGAAGTGGGCCGCAGTACTGCTGAAAAGGTATATAACAAACATAAACTCCTTCGCAATGTCCTGATCGGCATCGGTGTGGATGAACAGGTCGCAGCAGATGAAGCGTGCCAGATCGAGCATGTGATCAGTGATGCGACCTATGAGAGGATCGACGCTTTTTACCGGACTTGTATTGAAAAGGGGTATATGATAAAATAAGCAAGGTTTTATGTTTGGGTAAGTGAATATATTAACGAGAGGAGAAAAAGAATCATGTGGACAAGAGGTGTATTAAAGGAAAAAGCAAAAGCAGCTTTTGCTCGAAGCAGATGGGGACTGATCGTATGTTGTCTGATCATTTCCTTTATTTCCGGAGCATCATCAGGCGGCACCAGCAGTTATAGCAGAAACTTGAATACTGGCTCCGGCTCAGGAAGCGGTTCCGATGCTGAGAACTATGCAAATCTGTTTCAAAATTTCGGGAATTTCAACGGGCTTGAAAGCTTTCAAAACGGCGACGTACCTGCTGAGTTGATCACTGGTCTTGTTGCACTTTTTATTGGTATCATGCTTGCAGCGATCGTGGTTGGAATCCTTGTTTCCCTTTTCATTACGAATCCGTTGATGGTAGGCTGCATGCGTTACATGGAAGAAGCCTGCTACACCCAGAAAAAAGTAGGAGACCTTGGTCTTGTTGCTTACGTTTTTAAAAAAGGCAGATATGGAAATTCCATCAAAACAATGTTTCTGAAGAGTCTGTATTTAGCTCTCTGGTACATGCTGGTTCTCATTCCCGATATTGTTATCATATATTTTGCAATCACTAATCCGGGTCAATGGCGATTATTTTTACTTTTGGGGTTACTGTCAATACTGTTGATGATCCCATATTTCATAAAAACATACGAGTACAGAATGATACCATATATCCTGGCAGAGAATCCAAACCTTGAGAGCAAGAAAGTGTTCCAACTGACACGCGAGATGATGAACGGAAATAAATGGGATGCCTTTGTGCTGGATCTTTCCTTCATCGGCTGGCATCTTCTTGCAATCCTGACTTGCGGTATCCTGGAAATCTTCTATGTTATGCCATATGAATATATGACAAACACTTTCCTGTATGAGACACTGAAGCAGAATGCATCTTATGATTATTTTGATCGCACCATTGGTGCACAGCCTACTTATGGCACTGCTGCAGCAGGAGCCGGATATTATCAGGATGCTACCATGAATGATGCTACAGCAACATATCAGGATAATGAGCCGCTTCCGGTTGATGATCCTAATCAGGCAGGCGGCTGGATGCCGGTTTACAATCCTGACCAAAACGCTGCACCCCAGGATGATCAAAGCGGAGATGATCAGAATACAGATCTGTAAATTGAGGTTTGACAAATCATTTTGATTTATCATTTTGGTTTTGTTCAATAAATTATTATTTGACAAAACTATAAATATATGATAAATTTGTTTAGTGTGCCGCATGGCGAGGTTTAAGTAGTTTCTTTTTGATTTTTATATATTCAAAACAGAGCTCACCATAGTCAGCGAGATTAGAAATAGGAGGTGCCTCATGTACGCAATTATTGCTACCGGTGGAAAGCAGTACAAGGTTTCCGAGGGCGATGTGATCTGCGTAGAAAAGCTTGATGTTGAAGAAGGCGGGGATGTAACTTTTGACAGTGTCCTTGCAGTCAGCGGCGATAAGCTTCTGGTAGGCGGAGATGTTGCTTCCGCTACCGTGACCGGCAAAGTATTAGAGCAGGGTCGCAGCAGAAAAGTCATCGTTTACAAGTATAAACCGAAGTCTGGTTATCACAAAAAGAACGGTCACAGACAGGCCTATACAAAGGTTCAGATCGACAAGATCAATGCTTAAACAATGACAACGATAACAGTTTTTGATGATGCTGACGGCAGACATACGGGGTTTGAATTATCAGGCCATGCTTTTTTCGCCGATCCGGGTAAGGATATTGTATGTGCTGCGATTTCTATCTTAGCCATTAATACGGTTAATGCCATCGAAAAGTTTGTGCTGAACGAATGGCAGTATGAAGAAGTTGCTGACAGTGAAAAAGGCCTGATACGCTTTCTGATAAAAGAACCCGATCTTGATACACAGTTATTAATAGATACCATGCTGCTGGGACTTTCGGAAATCGAAAAACAGCATCCGGAAAACATCAGATTAATCGCAAGGGAGGTGTAACCGATGATTCTTTATGACCTTCAGTTTTTTGCTCATAAAAAGGGAGTTGGCTCTACCAAGAACGGTAGAGATTCCGAATCTAAGAGATTAGGTGCCAAGAGGGCAGACGGTCAGTTTGTAAAGGCCGGCAACATTTTATATCGTCAGCGCGGAACCAAGATCCATCCCGGTGTAAATGTGGGACGTGGTAATGATGATACGCTGTACGCTCTGGTTGACGGTACACTGCGTTTCGAGAGAAAAGGCAGAAGCTTAAAGCAGGCTAGCGTTTATCCTGTAGAGGACTAAGACGAAAGCAAAATGATCAGACAGGCTCAAGGCTCGGTTCGGCATTCCAAACCGCGCGTTGAGCCTTTTTTTGTGCAGTATCTTACATTGCAAGGAAACCAATTTTATTGTATGATGAAAGAGCTTGTTTATCTGTTTTTTGATCACAGAATAAGGAAAGGAACATCCCATGGGATTTGCAGATAGAGCAAAGATATATATCAGAAGCGGAAAGGGCGGAGACGGTCATGTTTCCTTCCGCCGCGAGAAATATGTGCCGGATGGTGGTCCGGATGGCGGCGACGGTGGAAAAGGCGGCGACGTGATCCTGGAAGTCGATCTCGGTCAGAATACCCTTGCCGATTACCGGCATGTGAGAAAATATCATGCAGAAGATGGTCAGGAAGGCGGAAAACGGAACTGCCGCGGAAAAGACGGCAAAGATATTGTCTTAAAAGTACCGGAAGGGACTGTTGTAAAGGAAGCCGAGACCGGAAAAGTCATTGTGGATATGTCAGGGGATACGCGGCGCTATGTGATCCTGAAAGGTGGGCGCGGCGGTAACGGTAACCAGCATTATGCAACATCTTCTATGCAGGCACCGAGATATGCACAACCCGGGCAAAGCGCAAAAGAATTAGAAGTTCAATTGGAACTTAAAGTCATTGCTGATGTTGGCCTTGTAGGGTTTCCCAATGTAGGTAAATCCACCTTTTTATCTAGGGTTACAAATGCCCGTCCCAAGATCGCCGATTATCATTTTACGACACTGCAGCCCAATTTAGGCGTCGTAGATATCGGTGATGGTCAGGGATTTGTGATAGCAGATATCCCGGGACTCATCGAAGGCGCATCACAGGGCGTCGGATTGGGATTTGAATTTCTCCGTCATATAGAACGTTGTAAAGTTTTGGTCCATATGGTGGATGCAGCCGGCGTCGAGGGAAGAGATCCCGTGGCAGATATCCGTGCGATACAAAAAGAATTGATGGCCTATAGCCCTGAGATCGCAACCAGACCGCAGCTCATTGCAGCGAATAAAATTGATGCGATACCGGGGTATTATGAAGATGAAAGCAAATATGACATTATTGTCACTGAGGACAAAGATGAAGATTTTCCCGATGAAAACACCGGTAACACTGATGTCAATTTGACCGAATTGGTTGATAAAATTGATAACCAAATCGGTCAAAGGCCCGAAAATAAAGGGTTTGTAGAAATAACCGAATCAGTCAACGGAGTGACAGAGCAAAATGACACAGATATCACAAAAATCGATGAGTCCGGTGACGAAATTGACGCCGAAGAGGATGAGAATTCAGAAGATATCATCGAAAGGCTGAAAAAGGAATTTGAGCCAGAGGGACTTAAGGTGTATCCGATTTCCGGCGTCACAGGAAAAAACCTGAAAGAATTGACCTATGCCATTTATAACCTTTTGAAGCAGCAAAATGAAGAAGCAGTCATCTTTGAGCAGGAATATGATCCGGAAGTGATGCTCCAGGTATCCAGTGAACCGTATACAGTGGAATACGATGAAGAAAAGGAAGAATATGTAGTAGAAGGTCCACGTATTGAAAAGATGCTGGGTTATACCAATATTGAATCAGAAAAAGGCTTTGTATTCTTCCAGAAATTCCTGAAGGACAACGGCATCCTGGACGAGTTGGAAAAGTTGGGCATTCAGGATGGCGATACCGTGAGAATGTACGGGCTTTCATTTGATTATTATAAATAATATCCGGACAGCATAAAGTCCGATACGAAAATACGAAACTGGGAAACCGGAAATTAATTCGAAAGGAGCTTCTATGACAAGCAAACAAAGATCCTATTTAAAAGGTCTTGCCATGAATATCGATCCCATTGTACAGGTAGGAAAAGGAGGTGTGACGCCCGAACTGGTTAACGGCGTTGCTGAATGTTTCAATACAAGGGAGCTGATCAAGCTCACCGTACTAAAAAACTGTATGGATGATCCAAATATGATCGCACAGACAATCGCTGAACGTTCCGGATCCCAGGTTGTACAGGTTATTGGACGCAAAATCGTTTTATATAAACGTGACAAAGATAATCCGAAGATTGAATTGCCAAGATGAGCTTTTGATACTTTGATACTTTGATACTTTGATAATACTTTAAGGCAGGTATTTTCATGAAGAATAAGATCGGCATTATGGGCGGTACCTTCAACCCAATTCATAACGGTCATATCACCATGGCAAAAAGCGCACTCGATCAGTATGAGCTGGACGAGGTGATTTTCATGCCTGCCGGCCTTCAATGGATGAAAAAGGATTCACCGGACTGGATGGATGCGGAAATGCGATATGAAATGACGGCGCTTGCAGTTGCAGACAAGCCTCATTTTCGAGCATCCCGCATGGAAATTGACAGACCCGGCAATACTTATACCTATGAAACCCTTGAAATACTTCATAAAGAACAGCCAGAGGCGGATTATTACTATATCATTGGTACAGATACTCTTGCCAATATGCCCAAATGGC
>JAFZNL010000230.1 GCA_017550925.1 Lachnospiraceae bacterium
ACGAAGTGTATTCTGATTCGACTCATCAAGTGCGTCATATGCTTTGTTTAACTGTATATTTTTAAATGTAATGATTCCAATAATTGATGAGAATATGATAAATGCAGAACTAAGCATAACAAGCATTCTGCGCATACGTCTTTCACGTTGACGATTGCGCAGATCATCATAGTCCACTCCGAGCATGGAAGAAAAAAACCTGAACCTCTCTATCTTTATTCTTTTCCTGACTTCACGCTCGGAACCTCCTCGCAGATCAACAGCCAGAGGTTCTACATGTACTATATTTCCGTCTTTTTCAATCTCAGTAAGTACCTTTGGAAAGACATCATCCGGTTCGCCGGATACCAGAATAACGATTATCTTTTCTCTGCCACGCAGCTTGGCAAAATACTCAATCTCCTCAGTACACCACGGTGATTCATTATACCGTTCCGAAACGATAGCAATCAGCCACTCGGATTCATCAAGTGATTCGCGGATAATTGCAGAAAGATCACTTGATGCCTGTAGTTCATCAGAGTCGCGAAATACACGCCCTACTCGTTTTTTGCCGCACTTTACGGCAATCTTTGAAGGAATACGGTATCTCTCTATTTCTTTCTGAACCTGCTCAGCAACCTTTCCGTCAAGACCTCCATGCCTGTAACTGATAAACGCTTCGTATTTCATGAACGCTCCCTTATTTCATTTTTATTACTACTACTTTTCTCCCCTGTCCTTTATTTTTCAACAGGGCTTTATAGGGCTTGAGCTTTATCTTCGGAACGGATATTTTGCATCTGTTAACACCTTTTAAAGCCTTCTTGCCGACAACCTTCAGTACCTTCGAATATATTACAATAGACCTCAGACTGCTGCATTGACCAAATGCACGATTGCCAATCACACGAACCTGCACGCTTATGATAACCTTTGAAAGACTGCTACAGTTTTCAAATGAAGATGCTGATATGGTAACATTAACAACGCCTGCCGCACCAAGCATGTTTTCAACTGCCGATATCTGTAACGAGGTTTCCTTTACACTTTTTCCGATCACGGCTTCTTTCAGTTTTGTACAGTTTTTAAACGCCTCTTTACCGATAAACTCGATATTTTTTCCGATTTTTGCGCTTAGTAGTTTCTTGTTTCCTGAAAACGCCTTGGCTGCGATACGTGTAACTCTGTATGCTTTATCACCAATTTTAACCGCATCAGGGATTTTCAGGTGCTTTACAGACTTGTCAGAAAGGCCTTTTACTTCAAGTGTATCACCTTTTCCGACAACATATTTGATCTTGTTATTAACGAATGCATCGCCAACTGCAACTGATGACCCGCTCGTTGCACCGGAATCATTACCACTGCCGCCCGGTGTGTTACCCCCGGGAGTATTTCCACCGGGGTTTGCGCCACTCGTTATCGTATTATCCAATGCTCCCTGTTTACTATTGGGAGTAACCGAATCAGGCAGGTTTATTACTTTATTACCCTGCAAGGATATTCCGGAAAAGTCACTTCCGGTTTGAATCCCGGCAATATAATTGATGTTTCCTATAGTGCTTCCATTCGGAACCTGAGGATTACAGTCACAGTTATTTATACTTATGTTATAAATCCTGGATCCTCCTATTTGTCCTGCGATCAAACCGACATTACTTGAGTTTACGGGTGTTGAAACAGTTGGATCCCACTCAACCTTACAATTATCAAAAGTCAGGTCATGAATATAAGCCCCTTTAGTTATTTCAAACAGACCGACATTTTCATAGCATGCATCATCCATCATGATAGTTATGCCTGAGATGGTTTTATGGTTTCCATCAAACTCTCCGCTGAATGCTATACCTCCGTTCGCATCTCCTATCGGATAAATGTATGAAACAGCACCAACAGCACCGACAATATCGCCATTCAATCTGAAATTGCTCACGCTGGAATCATTACCGTCATAGGTCCCTTCGATCATATCCTGCATGGTTTCGAGATCAGCAAATGAAGAAACCAGGTAGAATCCATCATTGGCCTGCTGAAGAGCGGTACTGGCAGCGCGACTGACGTCAGTTCCGGTTGTCACAGGCATAACAACACCACTCATCAAAACCATCATGCAAGTTAATCCAAACGCCATTATTCTTCTTTTAAAGCCAAAGTCTTTGTTCATATGCAGATTCCTCCTATCATCATTTATCAATAATAAAACATAATCAGTGTCTGACCAGCCATTCTTTCACCGCCTTTGCGGCCAGATCCGCATGATAATCAAAGCAGTGAGTGTCTCCTTCTATCGGAACAAGATCCACATCGTCATAGCAGGTTACGATTTCTTCAGACCACTTGTATTTAACTGACGCATCATCGGTTCCATGTACTATAAGCACAGGTCCGTGATACTTTGAGATTACACTTTTCACATCTATTTGTTGCGCTTCTCTGAGATAGTGCCCGCCGAGATCCATCTCCACGTTCGGCAGATAAATAGATTCAGGCGGATTATCCTTATCAAAGTAGTTCTGCAGGATTTCTCCCTCTCTCGCCTGATCGGGGATAACCCACGCCGGCGACATCGGTATAAGACCTTTTATCTTGTCGTGCATCATTGCCGCTCCCATCATAACGGTAAGTCCGCCCTGCGAGTGCCCACAAAGATATATATCACTTACGAAATCCAGTTTTTCAGC
>JAFZNL010000231.1 GCA_017550925.1 Lachnospiraceae bacterium
CCTGAACGATGCTGTATTATATATCAGTTCCTGCCCGGGTTGCAAACAGATGACAGAAACTCCTTTGCTTCCCTGATCTCCCCATTGATCGCCAAAGGACCCGGCGCTCCTTTGGTAAGGCGCCTGCTGATGCAGGTCTCAAGCGAGACCGCATCGTAGAAATCTTCCCCCATGGTATCGGCAAAGCCTTTTAATTCGCCAAGCGTAAGATCGCCGAGCGCACAGTCCTTTTCAATACAGTACAGCACCATTTTCCCGATCACGGAATGGGCATCCCTGAAAGGCATGCCTTTTCTGACCAGGTAATCCGCGGCATCCGTCGCGTTCGTAAAACCAAGGGCTGCGCTTTCCCTCATCCTTTCCTTATCGAAAGCGATCCCCGGCAGCATTCCGTTGAACAGCCTCAACGCCGTCATTGCCGTATCCACGGCATCAAAGGATACTTCCTTGTCTTCCTGCAGGTCTTTGTTGTAAGCCAGCGGGATCCCTTTCATCATGACGAGAAGGGACTGCAGTGCCCCGTAGACCCTCCCGGTCTTTCCCCTGATAAGTTCAGCCACATCCGGGTTCTTTTTCTGCGGCATGATGCTGGATCCGGTGGAATAGGAGTCATCGATCTCGATATAGCGGTATTCGTTGGAATTCCAGAGTATCAGTTCCTCGCACCATCTGGAGAGGTGCATCATGATAAGGGACAGGTCAAATACGAATTCGATCAGGTAATCCCTGTCGGAAACAGAATCCATGCTGTTCCCCGTAGGTCCGTCAAACTCCAAGAGGCTTGCGGTCAGCTCTCTGTCCAAAGGATAGGTGGTGCCTGCCAAAGCGCCGCTTCCCAAAGGACAAAGGTTCATGCGCTTTCTGATATCCTGCATTCTGCTGCGATCCCGCATAAACATTTCAAAGTACGCTCCCAGGTGATGAGCCAGGGTTAAGGGCTGAGCCTTCTGCAGGTGAGTAAATCCCGGCATATAGGTAGTCAGGTTTTCCTTCATCAGTCGAAGAAGTACCTCTAAAAGCTCCTTTAACAGCTCATCGGTCTCATCGATGCGATCTCTGGTGTAAAGCTTCATATCCAGAGCCACCTGATCGTTGCGGCTGCGTCCGGTGTGAAGTCTCTTGCCTGCTTCCCCGATTCGCTCAGTTAAAACCGCTTCCACAAAGCTGTGAACATCCTCATAGGCATCGGTGATCTCAAGTGATCCGGCCTGTACATCGGAAAGGATGCCTTCAAGCCCTGTCAGAATCTGCTCTTTTTCCTCTTCTGTCAAAAGACCGCACTTTGCAAGCATCGTCGCGTGAGCCTTGCTCCCACGGATGTCCTGCTCTAAAAGTCTTTGGTCAAACCGGATGGATGCATTAAACGCATAAACCATTTTGTCCGTTTCTTTTGTAAATCTTCCGCCCCAAAGTTGTGCCACTGTGCAGTCTCCTTTGTTCTCTTCTTATTTGTGAATTAAATGCTAACTTAATTTATTTCAAGACATTTTAGCATAAGGCTTAAACGATTTCAAGGAAAACGCTACCGCTTTTGCGTACGAAATCAGATACAAAAA
>JAFZNL010000232.1 GCA_017550925.1 Lachnospiraceae bacterium
TCCAATCCTTCCAAAAACACTCTGTTAACGTGCAGCTTTCCGTTGGTGCCGGCCAGTTTCGGTGATGTAAACACCTCCCCCACGGGAATATTGACATCTGCCACACAGTTTTCAAAGATGGTCTGTTTTTTCGGATCCGTAAGGGAATATAGATAAACCGTCAGGTCCGTTTCATTTTTGTTCATCCCCCTAATATACACTTTTTCACAGGTATCTAAGGCATCGATCATACACTGCTGTACTTTTTCATAGCTCCTGTAGTCTAAGGTATTGAGCTTGATGGTATCCTGCATGATCTCCATATACTGGTCGCCGATCTCTGGAATCGGGAAGGCGATGATCGTAAAGCTCCTCTCCTCTCCCGGGATATATCTGTTGGTGATATCCGACTGCTGGGAATAATACCAGGCTGTGATCTCCCGCTGGGTCCCGGACAGCGCGGAAGCATGTTTTTCGCTCTTCGGCGAAAAGGGGATCTCCCCAAAGGTTTCTATTACCGCAGGTCCTGCCACATTTCTGGCTTTTTCTTTATTCTGTTTATAGGTCTGCTCGATGCACTCAAGCCTTCTGACCGCCATGGATTTATCCCAGAAAAATGAGGCATCTTCCTTGTGGTCAAACTCACATTGTCTGTTGGGACTTGTGGAACAAAAGCCTGTTACATTTCCGTATCTTGCTACATAAGCATCCGTACGGTTCCTGCGGATGATCGGACGCAGTCCCATCTTTTCAAAGTTAGCAATTGCTAACTTTATCATTGGTTCAAATCCAAGCGGATAATAAATCTGCACGCTTTTTTTGATGGAAAGGTCCTTTCCTGTTTTCTCGAATCCGATGCGGTAGCCTTCCGTATAGGTATCTGCCATCAGCTGCAGTGTTTCCGCCGGAAGGGATGACAGATGCTCTGCTGTCCTGATCTCATTGTCAGAAATATACTCACCGAAACGATACAGATAAACCGGATCGGAAAGATCTGATTCCATGATGATGCGATAAACAAAATCCTGATCCGGATCGATCAGGGAAGTGATCGCATATTCCATTTCCTGTTCGTAACTGCTGAATACAAACGAAGAAAGGTCTTCACGGACACTCTCAAAATCAGGCGCCTTCTTTCCTTCTTCAAAAGAAGTCACAAAGGATGAATACAGCAGCAAAAAGTATTGAATATGCCGCACAAGCCGTTCCATGCGCTGTTCAAATACATCGCCGATCAGACTTCGCTGCAGCATATAGACAAACGATAAGAAACTGCCGAACTGCTCACCAAGCGTTTCGACAGCGTAAGCCGGATTAGCATAACTGTTTGCATACAACTGCGGCCGGATATCAGCATAAAGAAGTTCATTGACTTCCTCCCACTGTTTCCTGCTATAGCCATCTGTTTTCCCCTGCTCTGTTTCTTCATACAGCCTGCAAAGCTCTGACAGGAAAAATGCGACCCTTTTAAAATATGTATCAAAAGGTGACGGCAGGATTTCTTCCGTAGCGATACCGGCTAACCTCTCTTTTGCAAGTTCAAAAAACTCTGTTTCCATTTCTCAAATCCCCAATTTATCAGTCGCTTCCCGACTGTATTTTTATTCCAAACTTTATCTGTCATTCGGTTTTATACGCCTGCATACAGGATCACGCCGCAGGCAAGCACTGAAAGTGTGTTGAGAACGATCCCGATCTTCGGAAAAAGCAAAAGAAGATCATCGTCCATATGTGCGTGAATCCCCAGGATCAGTCCTGATACCGAAAAGACAACAGATAAAAACAACGCCGCCCCGATGCGCTCAGAAACCACGCCGTGACTCTTATAGGAAACCACTAATGACGCGATCACCGCGATCAGACTGATCAGTCCTAACACAGCAGACAGCAGTCCTCCGGGCGAATTTCTTTTATCTGAAAATATAAATTTCCCTCTTGCCATGGTTAAAAAATAATCTTATTCTTTCCGGACAACAGTTTCGCACCGGAGATGATCAACAGAACGCCGCTTGCGATCCCTACTACAAGCACGATCACGCCGATGGTCACGCTCAGTGCGCCTGTACCTGACATGGTTTTATAGGTCTTTTCTTCCATTTTATTCCTCCCAAATGAAATAATTAAGATGCCCTTACTTTACGCCATAGGTTTCGTAGTAAGCATCAATCCTTGCTTTCATTTCGTCATCGATCACGATGCTGCCCTGGCAGGGACGGTTATACAGATGTTCCACCACCTCAGCCATGGTAACGATAGCAGCCGTCGGAAAACCATAAGTATCCGTGATCTCATCAAGGGCCGCCTTTGTGCCGGAGGGTCCTACCTCCATGCGGTTTAAGGAAACCATCAGACCCTTTACCTCTACATTTGCCTGGGCTTTCAGGATCGGGAAGGTCTCTTCGATGGACTTCCCGGAAGTGGTCACATCCTCGATGATCACAACCTTATCGCCGTCTTTTAACGGGCTCCCCAGCAGGATTCCCGTATCGCCGTGATCCTTGACTTCCTTGCGGTTTGCGCAGTATTTGATCTGCTTTCCATACAGCTCATCATATGCAATGACTGTCGCTACGCTCAAAGGAATCCCCTTATAAGCCGGTCCGAACAGAATCTCAAAATCATCGCCGAACTGTTCATGGATCGCCTGTGCATAATACTTGCCGAGACGGGACAACATGCTGCCCGTCACATAGCCGCCGGCGTTCATGAAGAACGGAGATTTGCGACCGCTCTTTAAGGTAAAATCACCGAAGCGGAGCACGCCGCTTTCCACCATAAACTCGATAAACTCTTCTTTATAGGATTGCACTGTTAATATCCTCCTTCATATCCAGCACCGCTGCCCTTGCCGCATCCGCATAGCCGGCCGCGCCGAATTTTTCCAAATAGGGTTCTTTTTTCCATGCCGCGATAATGCCGCGGGACGAATTGACGATGGCACCAAGACCATCTGCGTTGAAAAATGCCTTTAAGTCTTCGCCTTTGCCTCCCTGGGCACCATAGCCGGGTACCAGCAGGTATGCCTTCGGCATCAGCTGACGGAGCACTTTTCCCATCTCCGGATAGGTAGCGCCGGTAACAGCTCCTACGTAGCTGTAGCTATCGCCCATCAGATCCTGTCCCCATTCACTGACTGCCGCTGCCACATGTTCATACAGGGGTTTTCCGTCGATCAGCCTATCCTGGAACTCTCCGCTGGAAGGGTTTGACGTCTTTACCAGGACAAAAATGCCCTTCTTTTCCTGCTTGCAGACCTCCAGAAACGGCTTGATACCGTCGCTACCCAGATAGGGGTTCACCGTTGCAAAATCCTCGCCGAATCCTTCAAAACTCTGATCACCGATCCGGATCTTCCCAAGATGTGCGGTTGCGTAAGCTGCTGAAGTGGAACCGATATCGCCACGCTTTACATCGCCGATCACCACAAGACCTTTTTCCTTACAGTAATCAACCGTCTTTTTAAAAGCGATCAGTCCTTCGATCCCGAACTGTTCGTACATGGCGATCTGGGGTTTGACTGCCGGCACTAAGTCACAAACCGCATCCACGATGCCTTTGTTATACTGCCACACCGCTTCACCCACGCCTGCCGGGGTTTTGCCAAACTCTGCAAAGGCTTTGTCTGTGATCTGCTGCGGGATAAAATCCAGCATCGGATCCAGTCCCACGACGATGGGGGCCTGCTTTTTCTGAATCTGTTTTACAAGTTCATTGATCATGATGTTTACTCCTGTTTTTATCGCTGATTATTTTGCATCGAGCTCCAACGCTTTTTTCAGATCCTTGATCACGTATTTGTTATCGATATATTCCTCAAACTGATCCTCGCTGATCCATTCATGCCCACAGAATTCCTCTCCGATCCGAAGGGACGGATTCTCATCAGAAAGAGTGGCCAAAAATGCGATCCCGACACATTGTCTGTCACCCAGCATATTGGTCCAGGTGTACAAAGGCCTCAGGATCTCACCATCATGTCCCGTTGCTTCACGGATTGCCCGAAGAGCCGCCTGCTGCGGGGATTCTCCCTCTTCTAAGTCCGTGTCTACAAATTCCCAGGAATAAGGATCCACGATCCTGTCATCCACCCAGTGACGAAGCACCAGGTAATGATCCTGAAGCCTGACAACTGCTTTGATATGGACGAAAAGTGAATTCATAGCAATCCCTCCTAAATCAAATAACTCTGCCTACTGGTTATCGATTGCCTGCTGTGCCTGTTGCGCTGCCTGCTGCTGGGCGATGGCTGCCTGCTGGGCTTCCAGTGCCGCCTGTGCTGCTGCCTGTTGCGCTGCCTGCTGCGCTGCGATCGCCTCTGCCTGCTGCCGCTGCGCCATCTCTGCCGCTGCCTGCGCCATTTCCGCCGCATGCTCCGGGTTTGCAAGATACTCTGCGGTATGCGGACAATAATGTGTCACAGGAAGTCCATCATCACCAGGTGTCAACTGGATCACGCCCTGCGTCTGATAAGGACAGGTACTGCATGCCGCCATACCGGTTGCCGCGCAGACCATACCGGAGAAGTGGATATCACAGGTTTCCGTCGGCACGGAGCCGCTTGCAAAATACTCAGTTACCGTACAGCCTGAGCATACGCCCTGGATGGGCAGTTTTCCTGACTTCGAGCAGACGGATGCTGTCACGATGTCATCCGGTACGTCAAATCCTTTTGCCGGTTTATTCTCATGGATCTTCTCCATGACTGCCCGCCACATAGTCTTGGAAAAATTCTTCTCCGCCGTATCTGTCATCTTGATGTTGTTATCATAGCCGGTCCAGCAGGTTGCCGTATAGTAAGGCGTATAACCCGCAAACCAAACGTCTTTGTAATCAGAAGTCGTACCTGTCTTTCCGGCAATGGCGATCTCGTCGGAGAAATTCACGCTGGTACCGGTTCCCTTGGTCACAACGTCCGTCATGGCATCCGTCAACAGGAAGGCCGTGGATTTTTTCAGAACCTGTCTGGATTCCGGAACGGTTCTGTCGATCATCACATTTCCGTCGTGGTCAAGGATCTTGGTAAACAGTGTCGGTTTATAGTACTTGCCGCCGTTTGCGATAGCCGCATAAGCCGCATTCAATTCAATGTTCTTAACGCCGTAGGTGATGCCGCCAAGGGCCAGGGCCTGGTTCACATCCGACAGGATCTTAGTCCCGTCAGCGGTGTTGACTTCTTTTCTTTCCACCAGGGTTGTAAAACCTAAGTTCCTCAGGTAGTCAAATCCTAACTGAGGCGTGATCTGTGTCAGCGTCTTTACCGCGACGATATTCAATGACTGTTCGATACCATATCGAAGAGAACAAATTCCCTTGTAGCTCTCACCATACCAGTTACGAACCGGTGTGCCGTTGGCATATTCATAGGGTGCATCATTCTGGACGGAAGCAAGGGTCAGTCCTGCCGCATCTAATGCCGCTGCATAAGCGGCTACTACCTTAAAGGTGGAACCCGGCTGACGCATAGTGCCGACCGCACGGTTCAAAGTACGGCTCGCGGATTTTGTCCCGCGTCCGCCGATCATGGCGACTACATAACCCGTATGCTGGTCTTCTATGGTCAGGGAAACCTGGGGCTGCGGCGTCATGTTCACTTTTTCCGCATAAACCTCATCTCCCGGCTGGAGCAGTGATTCCTGATATGCTGCGATATCATCATAGGCTGCATCCTGGGATGAATAAAGCAGGTTGTATTTCGGATTCTGCTGCAGCATAAACTGCTTGAAGGCCTCGGTGGAATAGTTCAGGTATTCCTCGTCCTTTGTCTTGACCGTCAGCTGATAATCCAAAAGCCACTGGGTATTGGCCGGATAATTCTCTTCATTATTGTAGATATCATCACAGATGGTCTGAATCTGGGGATCCTGCGTCGCAAAGATCTGCAGGCCGCTGGAATATACCAGATTATAAGCCTGTGTCTCGTTATATCCTTTTTCTTCCATCAGGGCATCGATGACCTGCTCGATCAGCGCATCCACAAAATAGGAATTGACGGCGTTGGTATCCTTTGCCTCATTCACCACCTTGATGCGGGAATACACATCATCCGCCATGGCTGCATCAAATTCGTACTGCTCGATATAGCCCTGCTGCAGCATGTATTTCAGAACGGTCTCCCTCTTTTCCGCATTTTTATCGGGATGGGAGATCGGATTATACTTAGAGGGGTTCTGTGTGATACCGGCTATGACAGCGCACTCCGAAAGGCTGAGCTGCGTTACCGGCTTGTTGAAATACCGCATGGATGCGGTCTGTACGCCCAGGGTATTCTGCCCTAAGTTGATAGAATTCATATAGAGCTCAAGAATGTCTTCCTTGCTCATTCTCTTTTCCAGCTCCAGGGCCAGATACTGCTCCTGGATCTTACGGCGGATCTTTACAAGGTCGCTGCTCTCTTCCGTCCAGCCTTCAAATACGTTATTTTTCAAAAGCTGCTGGGTAATGGTACTGGCGCCCTGTCCCAAATGCCTGCTCTTGACCGCCGATACACCGGCACGGATGATACCGTAAATATCAATTCCGTTGTGCTCATAAAAACGCTCGTCCTCGATGGCAACAAAAGCGTCTTTCAGATCCTGTGGGATCTGGTCTTTTCCGATATAACTTCTGTTGGAACTGGTTCCTACCAGTTTTGCGATCTGTTTGCCTTTGGCATTATAAACGATGGTCGCATAACCTGTCGGCGTCACATCCAGGGCGGAGATATCCGGCGCGGATGCAAGGATTCCCTTGAAAGCGCCGATCCCGACACAAACGCCGACAATGCCGACAGATAACAATCCCACCAGCACGGCTACTTCCAATGCCAGCAGGAACATTTTGGAAAACTTCACAGATTTGGCGTTCAGTCTTCTCTGTTTTTTTCTGATACTTCTTCTTCCGTAATTCATAACTTATTGATTCTCTGTTTTTTTCCTTATTTCGTATATCTTAATTTCTTATTTTGCTTATTTTTAAAAAACTCTTTGACAGATACTATTGCAGATAAATCCTGGAGATTGCCAGCCTGAGCTCCTCTGCCTTGATGGGTTTGGAAATGATCTCTGTGAATCCACTGTCCGTAAAGATCTTCTTGAATTCTTCATTCACATTCGATGACATGACCATCAGGGGCAGCAGTTCAAAGTATGGCTCATCCATCTGCCGTATTTCCTTCGCTGTCTGAATGCCTCCCTTTTGTGGCATCATATGGTCTAAGATCACAAAATCATATCCCCTGGTCTGAAGCTTCTCAATTGCCTCCTGACCGGAAGACACACAGGTTGCCGTTACACCAAAGGATTTCAGGATCGCTTTCAACAGCCGCTGATTTTCAGGACTGTCATCAGCCACCAAAGCCTTCACCTGTCTGCCAAATAAGGAATCCTGCGCTTTTTTCTGGGATACTGTGATCAGGTTCTCCTGTTCGCTGCGGTTCTTTTGTTTCACCATCATCAGCGTTTCCTCATCCGCAACCTCTTGCAGATAGGAAATCGTATAACAGGTCTGGCGCATTGCATGGCCAAAAGTTTTATCCAGAATGATACCACCCATTCCCGTGATGATGTTTTTCGCCAGGGCAAAGCCCATGGTAATGCCTTCCCGAAGGCCATCGGTTAAGTCTTCCGAACAGAGGATGCGGCAGATTACCGTCATGTTCTGTCCTTTTCTGGGGGTAATCCCTTTTTCATAGGTCACAGACAAAGTTACGGTGCCCTGTTCGGTAAATTGCAGGAAATCCGACAGGATGTTGACAAGCGCAAGTTTCAGCTGTTCCGGTTTTCCCTTCAGCTGTGCCGGAAGATCATAATCCACATTGACCACAAGGCTTTTATCTTTTCCGCGGATCAGTCCCTGTACCGTCTGATTTACGGCAAGGAACAGGCCCTTCACATTATAGACAGTATCCTTTTCTTCTTCCACTTCAGCGACAACGGGCACAAGTTTTTGCCCCTTATCCTTATCCGTCTCCAGCTGTTCTACAAAAACAGATACAAGCACATCCCGCAGCCATCCGAACACCAGATAAATGGTCACCATCACGATGACATAACCAAGCACCGTGGGGATCAGCGATTCGTAGGACTGTTCGTAAAGGCTGTTCAATGTCAAATCTGTAGCAGATCGGATATAGCCATAGAATTTGACTGCCTCCATGATCAGGAGGACAAAAAAGCAATTCCTGGCAACAGAAACGAAGATATCTCTTCTTAAATAGACCAGACTGACGATGGGCACCAAAATATAAAGCATTGCCACATTAATAACGGGATTGATCACAAGAAGACAGACAACTATTTCCATACAGGCCAGTATCACAAACCTGTTGCTATTGTCATCATAGCTCCGCGAAACAAAAATAGAAGGCAACACGGAAAAGACCAACAATACTGCGTTGATCTCCACCAGCTGTCTGACAGAATACTCCGTGATCCCTGCCGAATTGATCAGAATAACCACCGGACAAAGGATCAAAAATACAAGAACTGCCTTACTTAATATGGAATTGATCTTTACTGCATTACGATCCGTTATCTCACGGATCTGTACATTGATATCCATCTTTGAATTTCCGATTGACAAAAGTATTTCCGTCTGTTAAAATACTCGTTGTGACTGACGAAGTCACGGATTGCTGCTATAGCACAGGCGGTAGTGCGCATCCTTGGTAAGGATGAGGTCACCAGTTCGAGTCTGGTTAGCAGCTCGGGAGGAAACCTTCGGGTTTCCTTTTTTGTTTGTAACGTTTCTGACTTTCGCTTGTATCCCAACTCATTCGCATTCCGCCTGCTTCGCAGGCTTCTCCGCATTTCATGCTACGAATGCTCATGTCGCTATGTCACTGCGGTAACACGGA
>JAFZNL010000233.1 GCA_017550925.1 Lachnospiraceae bacterium
AGTCCATGCCGAAGGAACAGCTTGCGGCTACGCTGGCTTCTTTGATGCCGACGAAGTCCAACTGATCCGGATATAGAGAATCCCTGATCAGGGGATAAATTGATTTACAAAAAAAGTAACTGTGAGGTAAAGATGCGGTGAAACGCAACAGATGGTTTCACATTTGCATAGTGATTTTCGTAACGGCGGCTTTGGCGGCGGGCGGTATCCTTATCGCCGGCTCGCGGTCAGGGCCGTCCGTTTCGGCGTCCGAAGGGGACATGTCCAAAATGGCCACCGGCAGCTCGGACGGCAGTTCCGGTAGTAGTTCGGGTAATGGTTCGAGCAGGAATTCAGGAAGTAATTCGGGCAGCGGTTCCAGTAGCAGTTCGGGTAGTAATTCCGGTAGTAGTACTGGCAGCAATTACAGCAGTGGTTCGAATAGCAGCTCTGATAGCAGTTCCTCCAGCAGCTCCGGAAGTAACTCCAATAGTAATTCGAATAGTAGCTCAAATAGCAATTCAAACAGTAGTTCAAACAATAGTGGAAACAGTCAATCTGATAACAGCAATCGTTCGACAAACGATAGCGGTAATCAAAACAGCAATAGCAGCAGCTCCAGCAAAAACAGCAACAGTGTAAGCGGCAACAATTCGGGAGCTCGCGATTATGATAACGATACCGATAACCGTTACAATAACGACTATAGCCGCAGTTCCGTATCCGGAAACGGAACGGAAGACACAGGCGATCAGGAAACGGGAATTCCCGAATGGTCGCAGGAACTGATCAACGCTGCCAATACGGCGGGCACGACCAATACCGTCACCGGTGATGCAAGCACCATCGATATGGAATACGTGGGTGAGCTTGATAACTTTACCGGAGCGCCGGTGAGTGAGATGGTGGTGGCAGGTGAGGTTCCCGAAGGAAGAGTGAAGATTACGGATACCATGTCTTATGACATGGATACCGGTGAATATATTTATACCTCGCCAAGATTCGGCGTGGAGGTAAAAAGTAATGTTGCAGACGGTATGGTGGTCAGGGAACCTGTCTGGATCGAGGCTCCCCAGGGCGTGAAACTGACCGTCTATGTGAACGGCATCAAGCCGGAGGAACCGGATCTGTCCAGGCTGATGTATATTGGCAGTTATGTGATCCGGCTTGGTTCAGAGTCTACCACAGAGGAACTGTTTACCTTTACCGTAGTGGGCGGTGTGACCGGACGGCTGAACTACTATGCTATCCCGGAAGGGTTTTTGGCAGATGAAGTTCTGCTGGACGGTAAAAATGTAACCACAACGCATACCCGCGTGGAGATGCTCAAAGAGGGCGATTACGAGATCCGTTATAAATGTCCGATCACCACGATGGATTATACCTTGTCGGTGAAGGTGGATCATACGCCGCCAATGCTGAAATTCACGGGACTTTTGGATAATAATACTGCCAGAAGGCCGGTAAGTTATACGGGTCTGGGCGAGGGAGAGAGCGTGACGCTCCTACGCAACGGGACCAAGATGGAAGAGCCTGCAAACCATACGCTGACGAAAATGGGCGATTATGTGGCCCTGGTCAAGGATCAGGCAGGAAATGAAACCCGGTATGAGTTTACGATCCTGATGTATCTCGGCGCCCAGGGTTTGGTATTTTTCGGTGTGATCGTATTGTTCCTGGCAGCGGCCGGAATCTATATGTACCTGCAAAGAAAGAGGATGCGGATCAGATAAGATGACAGTTGTAACAGACGGTTTTGATTTCATGACATTACTGACACAGATCAAGTATGTGATCGCAGCTGCGCTTTGCGCGCTGCTTAGGGCCGTCTATGCTATTTTCCATGTGATCGAGGGTTCGCTGACTGTTGTTTATCAGGGAGATGAAAAAAGTCTTGCCAGTGTTTTCTTTTCCCACAGGACAGTAGCTAACCTGTATTTCATCATGTGTCTCATCGGCGTGGTCTTTTCTCTGGTCATCGGCGTGACCTCCATCGTCCGGAAACGGTTGGATGTGGATGAGATGAAACAGCTTTCCGTAAAACAGATGTTAAAGAGTCTTTTGGGAAGTGTGCTGTTTATGGCGGCATTGACCGTTGGGATGACTCTGGTGTTGTTTTTATCATCCGTGGCGCTGGAACAGATCTCTGCCCGGCTGCGGGCAAATACTGCCATCGGGAAAAATCAGGAACGGAGCTTCACCGACGCCGAGATCGCAGCCATGGCAAGGAGCCTTTCCACTATCGGGAATTATTCGTTCAATGTGACGCATAATAACCGGTTTAACTTAAACGCCTGCTTTAATGATATTAGGCCGGACATGGAATATCTGCAAAAGCAGGGGGTATTTGATTACAACTATCCAACCCGGAATGAGGAGGGGGATGAGATCCATACCTGGCAGAATGTATTGCAGAAGATCGCGTTTTCCCAGAGTCTGTCCCAGAACGTGGATGTAGACATCTATTACGAGGGCATGAACAAGGCGCTTTTGGAGGCCATGGAGATCATCCACACGGACAAGGATTTTCATGCGCTCAAAACCTTTACCCAGGAGCAGATCCCCGGCGATACCATCGGCGGAGAGGTGTATTTAGACAGAATCTGTTTTCTGATGGGGACCATGGATGGCGCCATTAATGAAGAATATAACAAAAAGCCCGGCCTGTTTGACGGCCTGAGAGGGAAGTTCTATCTGGGCAGTGAGGCCGAGGAAGGAAAGTTTTCCATTTATGACAGGCAGCAGGTTTTTGCCGGTTTCCATGCGGGCAAGATCAGGTTTTTGTTCATCGATCTGGCAGCGGCGTTGATGTTCGGCGTGCTTTTTGTGATCGTCATCGGGACAATGGCGCGGATTTTGAACCTGCTTTTACTCTACCTCAGCGCGCCGCTGGTATTTGCTACCGGCACCATGGAGGATGACGGCAGGATCAAAAAATGGCTGACTGCTTTTGTGGTGCAGGCAATCTCCGTCTACGCATCGATCCTGGCAGTTCAGATCGTACAGCTCCTGATACCGGTTGTGATATCCCCGGAGTTGTCCCTTTTTGGCGGGGCGCTCAGCCAGTCCGGATGGAAGTCACTGGATTATCTGACACGGCTCCTGCTGATCTTTGTGGGACTGCTCATGGCCCAAAAAGCGGGAAACCTGATCACGGAACTTTTGTCAAAACTGGCAGGGATCCAGGCAGTCAGCTTTTCATCCGTAGTAGAGAGCATAAAAGAGAGAAATACAGAAGGACTCATTGCATTGTCCGGATTTGGAGTCAGAGACCTGCTGGCTGGTTTTGGGAAAAACAGTAAAAGTGTTACAAACACAGCAAGTCTGCCGGCAGGCGATAGCGCAGCCAGCGAGCCGCAGCAGATTGATGGTTCTTGGGAAATACCGGATTCAAGAAGAGGAAGCATGGGATGCATCTGATACCGGAAAAAACGAAAGGAAAAAATGAGCTGATGTTCGGCATCACCATCGGTGATGTGATCGTCAGTCTGATCGCAGCAGTCCTGCTTGTGCTTGTGCTGCTTTCTTCCCTGCCGGGCAGAAGCGTGGCCTGCGTCTGCATTTTGCTTTTTTCCGTGGTTCTTTTGGTGCGCCTTGACGGGGAGCCGAATTACCTGGCGCTTTTGAAAATCCTTCGTTTCTTTGCGCTGCCCGGAAAGTTCGAGCGTGTGTATTCTGATGAGATGCTCATGGATAAAGAGAGCGGAAAGATGCATGAAGAAGTGATCGAGAGTTACCGCAAGGCCAACGAAGAGTGGATGGAAAATGAAGAGGAGCCGGAGACGGAATCCGAAGAGGGAAACACATCGGATCCGGAATCATCTGAATTAAAACAGGCAGAAGAAAGTGCGGAAGATCCGGAGTCATCTGATTCAGAACAGGCAGAAGGGAACGCTGAGAATCCGAAATCAGGGACAGAGCTGAATGCGGTGGCAAATCCGGAAGATGCGGAAACAGGAACAGACTTAAATACGAAGTCAGAAGAAACGGAGTCCAGCGATGTAAATGCATCAGCGCAGCCCCTTTCAAAAGAGGAAAAGAAGCGCATCCACCTGGAGAAAAAAGAAGAGGCAAAGCGGCTCAGGCAGGAAAAGCGGGAGCAGAAGAGAAAGCTTGCCGAGGAAAAGAAAGCGGAAAAAGCGCGGATCAAGGCAGAGAAGAAGGCAGCAAAGACGGGAATGCCGATTGAGCCTGAGAGAGCAGAAGATGTATCTGATAACACGGAAACAGGGGAAGCGGTTTCGGAAAACACTGTATCGGAAAATCCGGGTATAGAGGAAAAACCGGAAACAGGAGAAACGGCATCCGACAATGCAGTATCAGAAAATAACGTATCGGTAACGAACGTACCGGAAAATGATGTCGGTGCAGAAAATACCGTTACGGAAAGTGATGTTGTAATAAGGGAAGTCGAAAATACAGAGCCCACCGAAGAAGAACTGACGCAGCGACTTTTGGATGAGCAGCGGATGGAGGAGCTGCTGGAGATCCCTTATGACCTGATGGACAAGCAGGAGCGCAGGGAATATAACAGGCTGCTGAAAAAAGAAAAGAAACGGATCAAACAAGAGATCAAAGAAGAAAAGAAACTCCAGAAAGAAGAAAAACGGCTGGAAAAGATCGAGATTGCAGCAGAGAAAAAACGACTGAAAGAAGAGAAGAAGGCCCTTCATCAGCAGATCATGGAAGAGGAAGAGATCCTGCATTCCAAAACGGCTACGGAGGAAGAAAAAGAAGCAGTTAAGGAGATCAGGCAGGAACGTCAGGCTGAAAAAGAGAGGCAGCAAGCAGAAGCAGCGGAGCAAAAACAGAGGGAAGCTGAAGAAAAACAAAGAGAAAAAGAACAGCGAAAAGAAGAAAAGATCCTGGAAGAAAAGATCGATGCTTTTATGGATGATATTTCTGCATTTACGGATATCAGGGAAGGTTTCCTGGAGTATGCGGATAAGTATTTCGGAAAGGTGATCGAGATCGATCCGGTTTCCTTGCGTTTTTATGATGCAGCCAGCCGCAGGGAGCTGATCGACAAGGGACTTGGAAAGGTTTTCCTTCAGGTATCTTCCCATCTCGCAACGAATATCATTAAGATAGAGCGGCCCATGGACTATATGAACTCTCTGATGTCAGAGTTTGACCGTTTAGCGCAGATCGATGCCTCTTTTGAAGAAGGGCTCCTTAGCGAAAAAGAATGGCAGGCAAGGAAAAATCTGCAGTCAGAGCGGATCCGCATTTTAAAGGACCTGGGGCATCGCAACAGGGTGATGACGCCGTTTTATTACCTGGCGATTTTTGATAAGAGTAAAGAAAAACTGGAAAAAACCGCAGAAGAAGCGGCTTTCCATCTCGGCAGCAGCGGACAAAAGATTCATATCCTCGATACCAGGGAACTGGCGATTTTTTCCAAATATTGCTGCGGACAGGAATTCGATGAAAGTGAGATCGATAATATTGCACCGGAGGACTATGCGCAGTGGGCACAGCCCCAAACCGTCCGGTTCCATGCTTTTTCCACGCAGGTAAACGGTATGCAGTCGGCGGCTTTCTGTGTGACCGGCTATCCCATGATGGCAGGCGACGCTTATCTTGCCGGCGTTATGAGTATCCCGGATACCAAGGTTGTTGTGAAATGCACCCCCGTGGCTTACAGAAGGGCAGTTCGGGATATCGACAGAACGCTTCAGCGGCTTTCTGTTTCCTACCGGACATCGACGACCGCATCAAGGCAGAATCGCCTTGCAGCCCAGATCGAAGTGCTGAAAGGCCTGCAGCAGCGGGTGATGGACAAGCAGGAACGCCTGATGGATGTCAATATCTATGTGACTGCTTATGATACGCAGGA
>JAFZNL010000234.1 GCA_017550925.1 Lachnospiraceae bacterium
ACCTGGGCTTATATCAAATATATCACAGAGCGTAATTTCTATGGCGGCATTTCCCAACCCTGTCCGGCTGTTGTGGGCTATATTGAGCGCTATGTTCCGGAACTTTTAGATAAACTGATGCCGGTCCAAAGTCCCATGATGTGCACGGCGATCTATGCCAGGAAGTATTTAAAAGTCAATGACAAATTGGCGTTTATCAGTCCCTGTATCGCAAAAAAGAATGAGATCGATGACCCTAACAATCACGGATTTGTTTCTTATAATGTGACCTTTTCAAGGCTTGCAGCCTATCTGAAGAGTCATCCTGACAGCAGTGCACAGCCCTATAAGGATGAGATTGAGTACGGTCTTGGATCCATTTATCCCATGCCGGGCGGCCTGAAGGAAAATGTTTACTGGCTATTAGGAGAGGATGCTTTTGTCCGCCAGATGGAAGGCGAGCACCATATGTATGAGTATCTGCGCCGTAACAAAGACCGTCTGAAAAACGGCAAGACGCCGTATCTGTTTGTGGATGCGCTCAATTGCACCAACGGATGTCTGTATGGTACCGGCGTGTATAATCGCAAGACCTTAAGCGAAGATGTCTTTATCAATATCCAGAAGATCAAAAAAGACAGCAAAAATGATACCAAAAAGTCCGCCTGGGGCAGGAATATCCCGCCCGAAAAAAGGATGGAGGCTCTCAATAAGCAGTTCGCAGGCCTGAAGCTTGAAGATTTTCTAAGGAAATACACTGACAGGAGTAAGGATTGTGCATACCGCATTCCTTCCGAAAGGGAGATTGATGATATCTACAGATCCATGAATAAATTTACGCTGGCAGATCGCGAGATCAACTGCGGATGCTGCGGATACGATACCTGTCATGAAATGGCTATAGCGATCTACAATGGATTCAGCCATACGCATAACTGCGTGCATTATATCAAAGACAGGGCTTATGAAGAAAAAGACAAAGCCGTAGCGCTTGCCGATGAGGTAAAACAGGCGCATCAGGAACTGACCGAAAAGAAAGAAACCCTGGGTGCCGGCATCAATGAAAACTTTAGAAACCTGATCGATGCGATCGAGCAGATCCAGAAGACGGGCGAGGATAATGCGCATCAGACGACAGAAATCTCTGCATCCATGGCGGAAGTAGAAGAATTTACCCATAAACTGAATGAGGTCATCACCAATATTGAAGGCTGTCTGGAAAAACTCGAAGCAAACAATGCCAACGTGATTGCGATTTCCAGCAAGACGAACCTGCTTGCATTGAATGCTTCCATTGAGGCGGCACGTGCGGGAGAAGCGGGCAGAGGCTTTGCTGTTGTGGCTGATGAGATCAAGATCCTGGCTGACAATTCAAAGGTGACGGCAGACGACAGTAATAAGAATAATAACGATATCAAGGAAACTCTGGAGAAACTCATCGAGGAATCCTCGCATCTGTCTGAGATCGTCAGCAGCGTGAACAGACGTGCAGAAAACCTTGTGGCTTCATCCGAAGAAACAGCTTCTTCCATCAGTATGATGGAAACTGTGACACAGAACGTAGAGGATTCCTTAAAGCAGCTGCTTGAGTCATTCTGACATCGCATTTTGACGTCGGATTTTGACCGAGAGTTTACGTTTTCTTAATCAAAAAAATATTGCAATACAAGGCGTGATTTGATAAAATATCAGTAACCTGAATATTGGTTTCTCATTATTTTGAACCTACAAATACTTTAAACGGGATTCCTATATTGCAAGGTGGATGTCACGCCTTACCTATTGGTCGGAGGACGGCAGAAGCGCTTGCTGCGGTTACCCACCTGGCTGAGAGCTAGGAGTCAAAGTATGGGAGCCATTGTTCAGGGGTTTTGTCGTTATGGGAGTATTATGATCACCAGGCTATATAATTCTTCTCAGAGGTTTTCAAAACAGGTCAATGACCAGCATCTGTCTGCATATGCCAGCAGTACTGCATTTTTTACCTTCCTTTCATTGATCCCCATGATTATGGTTTTATTATCTGCACTTCCTTATCTTCCTTTTACGCAGGAGGAGGTTTTTTCAGTGTTTGCAGATATTTTTCCAACCAGCATGTACGATCTGATCGAGGGGATCCTGACAGATCTGTACGATACCTCTGGCGTGATGCTGCCCATCACCTTGCTGTTGACGATCTGGTCTGCAGCCAAAGGTATGCTGGCCCTGCTGCGTGGATTGAACGTGATCTTCGGGGTGGAAGAGTTTCGGAATTATTTTGTCCTGCGTTTTCGCGCGGCTGTCTATACATTCGGTATGCTGGTGATCGTTTTGGTGCTCTTGGTAGGCGTGGTCTTTATGCGTAGCATCGCTGTCCTGGTGACAGGGACCTATCCCCACATTAAACCGGTATTTGAATTCATCGAATCAGCGCGTTTTCTGATCATTATTATGGTCATGACGCTTCTGTTCACGGCGTTGTATACCTATCTGCCCAATGCGAAAAATAAGTTTCATTGGGAGCTTCCGGGTGCACTGTTTGTATCCTGCGCCTGGTATTTTGCATCCTGGGTTTTTTCCGTCTATGTCAATAAGATCATGGGCACAAATACCTACGGAAGCCTGACAACAGTGCTTATTGCCATGATCTGGATGTATATGATTTTTTATATGGTGCTGCTTGGAGCTGCGCTGAATGTCTTTTTGCATGGTTTTTTCCACAGGATGAAAGTGGATTATGTAGATAAGAAGAAAAAGAAAAAGAAGGGCGGCAATGTGTAAATTCTGTGCTTTTTCTTCACAATGGGCACAAATTGTGTTAAAATGCCATTTGTGACGGTGAAAAGCCGTGTTGGCATGATGTGTTTATTTGGTAGTATAAAGCCAGGTATGTAAATACAGAGATGAAAATTACTGATCAATTAAAGGAGATAGTAAGATGAATGAGAAACTGCAGAAGATTAGGGAGGAAGTGCTTGCACAGATCAAAAACTCCCAGACGCTGGATCAGCTGAATGAGATCCGTGTCAGCCAGCTCGGTAAAAAAGGCGCGCTGACAGAGATCCTGAAGGGTATGAAGGATGTTGCGCCGGAAGATCGTCCGAAGGTAGGACAGCTGGTCAATGAGACCAGAGCAGAGATCGAAAGGGTGCTGGAAGAATCCAAAGCCAAGATGGAAGCCATCGTCAGGGAATCAAAACTGGCTTCCGAGACTATCGATGTGACTCTTCCTGCTAAGCGTGCGAAGGTTGGCCATATGCATCCGAATATGCGTGCCCTTGCTGAGGTGGAGAATATCTTTGTGGGCATGGGATATGAAGTCGTGGAAGGTCCCGAAGTGGAGCGCGACTATTACAATTTTGAAGCGTTGAACATTCCTGCAGATCATCCCGCCAAGGATGAGCAGGATACATTCTATATCAACGGCGAGATGCTTTTGAGAACCCAGATTTCAGGATGTCAGATCCACGAGATGGAGAAGGGAAGACTTCCCATCAGAATGATCGCTCCCGGAAGAGTTTTCCGTGCCGATGAAGTTGATGCAACACATTCACCTTCTTTCCATCAGGTTGAGGGCCTTGTTGTTGACAAGCATGTCACATTTGCCGACCTCAAGGGAACTCTTCAG
>JAFZNL010000235.1 GCA_017550925.1 Lachnospiraceae bacterium
AGTCACTTCCATGAAAGGGATGATGTCGGGATGCAGCGCCCTGCAGAGCATTGATTTCGGCGATCATTTTGATGTCAGCAATGTGACGGATCTTAGTTTTATGTTTGAAAACTGTGAAAACCTCATCAATGCAGATTTCAGCGGTTTTCATACCACAAGCGCACAGACTCTGGAAAGAATGTTTGCCGGCTGTCAGAAACTGAATAACCCGGATCTTAGCGGTTTTACTTCGGAATACTATAAGAACGACGGCGTAGATATCACGGGAATGTTCGCCGGCTGTACAGGGCTGATAAAAGTGGATCTGTCGGCGGTCAATTTCAAATACATTTCCTCCATGGCAGATCTTTTCAATGGCTGCAGCAGTCTGATCAATCCTACGCTGATGAAAAAGGATAAGTTCGGCAAATACCCGGCCACCACGATGCTGCAAAACATTTCCGGCATGTATGCGGGCTGCTCGACCATGGATACCATTGATATCAGCATGCTGGATACCGCCAAGGTCACGGATATGTCGGATCTGTTTTCCGGATGTGAATCCCTGAAATACTTAACCCTGGGAGATATCGATACAGGGAAGGTAACGGATATGAGCGGCATGTTTGAAGAGTGCTCTGCCATCAATCCTCTGGAACTTCTGGACTTTGATACCTCCTGTGTGAAGGATATCAGCCGCATGTTCAAGGGCTGTCAGAGTCTTCGCCGGATCTATGTTTCGGATGCTTTTGTGATCGGCAAAGATGTCAGGGGAGAGAATGTCTTTACCGGATGCAGGAGCGGCTTCCTGGTGGGCGGCGCAGGAACCAGATTTACGTCGTCTCATACAGATGGCACCTATGCAAGGATCGATCAGGGGTGGATCGAAGGCAAACCGGGGTATTTTTCCAGAAAAGTAACCGTGGGCCAGGTAGGCTATTCCATCCGGAATAATGAATCCAACCAGGGTCTGCGTTATCAGGGAGAGTATGAGATACCGAAGACCCGATATGAAGAAGTATTCGGTTCCATGGGAGAGAAGATGTATGAATACTTCCATGATGAATGGGGCGGGAGCTGCTATGGTCTTTCCGCTTCCGGCGCGCTGCTCAGTGTGGATAACGGCATTGATCTGTCCATGTTTGACAGTGCGGCAGCCAATGTGGGAAGCCTGAAACTGAAGAACGGATGGGGGGATCCCAGCGGCGAGGATGATCTGAAGACGTTTATCGAGCAGATGCAGATCTCCCAATATGATATCCGTGTACAGCTGTGTTATGTCTTAAATACCGATCTGGATGACCTGGTTTCCTTTGTGCTCAGTGAGCCCAATCCCGTGATCCTCGGTCTTTACGATGATGAGGAAGGTCATGCGGTTTTGGTATATCAGGCGGATAAACAGGTGGACGGTTCCGTGGTGCTGCACATTTACGACAGTAACTGGCCGGGAGAAGACCGCACCATCAAGATCACTATGAGCAATCAGAAATATGCGAACTGGAAATATGATCTGGGAACGGATTCCGCGGGCAATCCCCATGTATGGGGCAGCCGCGGGCAGGATACGTCTAACGGCAAGGTATATACCATGTCCTATGTGCCTTACGATGTGTATTCCATGGTTTACATGGATAAAGAAATGAATGCCGATGCCAATACGGACTGGAACTGGATCATCGGTGAAGATGATGACCTTGATACCTGGACGGAGGAAGATGAAGCGCTCTATCAGCAATCTGCCTTTGGCTGGACCAGTGAGGACCAAAAACTCTATGATCAGGATCCCTGGAGCAAGGAGGAAGAAGTTCAGTTCCGGAATAAAACCGGAGACTGGGCTGATAAGGACAATATGCCCAGCGAGGAGGATTATGAGGAAAAACCCTGGACCAGGGAGGAAGAGAGGATCTATCAGGCAGAGGGGCTTCTGAGCGAGACGGAATATAATAAAGATCCCTGGAGCCTTGAGGAAGAACAGTTCTTTGATGAACTGGGCATGGCATCCGCGGAGGAGTATGCCGGAAATGAGTGGACCCAGGCTGAAGAAGCGGCCCTTTCCGGCGCAGATATGGCAAGTGCGGCGGAGTATAAAAAAGCCCCCTGGACCGCAGCGGAAGAAAAAGATTATCAGGACGGAAAGATGTCAGGCATGGCATCGCCGTCGGAGTATGCTGCGGCGCCCTGGAATGCGGATCTGGAGGAAAAACTGCTGCAGTTATACCCGGCAGCGGAGGATGACAGCGAAACCTGGACGGATGCCGACGAAGAAGCCTACAACGAATGGGTGGCAGCAGGCGCAGATTTAGAAAGCCTTGCATCCGATGCCAAGTACAGCACCCTGAAATTCAGGATGCGATTCCGCATGCGCTTCAGGATGCGTTTCCGCATGCGTTTCAGAATGCGGTTCCGTATGCGCTTCAGGATGCGGTTCCGTATGCGCTTCAGGATGCGGTTCCGTATGCGCTTCAGGATGCGGTTCCGTATGCGCTTCAGGATGCGGTTCCGTATGCGCTTCAGGATGC
>JAFZNL010000236.1 GCA_017550925.1 Lachnospiraceae bacterium
CGGTTGATAATACAGAGAGTGGTGCAGAAGTCACTGAGACTGCAGGCAGCACATCCGAAGGTGTTGACGTGGATCTGACGCAACTTTCGAGCACCATGGTGTATTCGGAAGTGTATAACATGATGACCCAGCCGGATCAGTATCGGGGAAAGAAAGTAAAGATGGATGGTTCATTTGCCGTATATCATGATGAGAATACGGATAAATACTACTATGCCTGCATTATTCAGGATGCCACTGCCTGCTGTTCCCAGGGGATTGAGTTTATTTTGGCGGATGAACGCAAGTTTCCGGACGAGTACCCGGAGGTGGGCGGCCAGATCAGTGTGATGGGCGTATTTGATACCTACATGGAAGGAGAGAGCATGTACTGTACACTGAAAAATGCCGAGCTGCTATAACGGGAAAAAGACAATAGAATATATCAAAAATTTTTAGCAGAAAAATGAGGTATCGATGAAACTAATAGTGTGCGATACCTCATTTTTTTGGTATAATATAATGATGGCGGATTGCGAATGTTTTAGAATTGCGGAAGTTGCCGCAGACCACGGAGCAATTCGTATCATCACAGGATAATTTATAAATTGCAAGGGGGATAATTCAATGGGACAGAGTAACAAGAAACTGGTTGTGGCATTTCCGGCACTGGATGAAGAAAAAAAGCAGCAGATCACCGATCATGTCAGCGGCTGTGGGTATTCCGTAGTGTTCTGCGATGATCAGGAAACGGCACTGCAGGAAGCGGCTGATGCAGAGGTGGTTTTCGGGATGAACGCCGCGCTTGCAAAGGCAGGGGCAAATATCAAATGGGCCTGCACGCCTTCTGCCGGCGTGGATCATTTTCTTCCGGTGGTGGCAGGAACGGATATCATGCTTTCTAATTCTTCAGGAGCATACGGACTGACCATCTCAGAGCATATCGTTTTGGTAACCCTTGAGATCATGCGCAGAAGACCTGAATATGTCAATCTGGTCAGGGAGAGAACCTGGAAAAATGATCTGCCCATCAGTTCCATCCATGATGCCAGGATCACCTTTGTAGGAACGGGCGATATCGGAAAACAGGCTGCCATCCGTATGAAAGCCTTTGGTCCGAAAAGCATGACCGGTGTGAATCGCAGAGGACAAAATCCGGATGGGCTTTTTGACAAGATCGTGACCCTTGCGGATATCGATCAGATCCTTCCTGAGACCGATCTTTTGGTGCTGTCCCTTCCGTCAACACAGGAGACCATCGGTCTTTTGACAGAAGAAAGACTTCAGCTGCTGCCGGAAACTTCATACCTTGTCAATGTGGGCAGGGGAAATGTACTGGATCAGCTGGCGCTGGAGCGTATGCTGCGCGAAGGAAAACTGGGCGGCGCAGCACTGGATGTTTTCGAAAAAGAGCCGCTGGATAAAGATAGCAGCCTTTGGGATTGTCCGCGACTGGTACTGACAACGCATGTGGCAGGCAACTGGACGCTGCCTTATACGGTAAACAAGATCGTGGAGATGTTCCTGGTAGATTTTGATCACTACTGCAAAGGGGAACCGCTGGATAACCGGGTTGATCTGCAGGCGGGATACTGATTGCGAAGTATAGGGGAAGCGTTGGAATAGACGGGAAGTTTGATCTTATGGGATTTCTGATCAATGAAGAGAAACTAAATGCTAAGGACGCATTTCTGATCTGTGACAAGGATGAATACAAAGGGGTGCAGCGCGTAGCGGGATACGTAGCCGGAGATATGAAAAAAGTCTTCGGCGTAAAGCCCGGTATTGCACATGCAATCCATGGGGGATCTCAGATCGTATTCGGAACCCTTGGAAGATCGAAACTGTTATCAGATCTATGCGACACCAATAATGTGGATTTGTCAGATCTTGTCGGAAAAAAAGAGTGCTATCGGGTTTTCTGCCTGACAAACGAAAGCATTCTGGTGATCGCCGGCAGTGACAAAAGAGGAACCATCTATGGACTTTTGAAGTTTTCCGAACTCCTAGGCGTATCGCCCTTTGTTAACTGGCTTTCGATAACACCTCCTCATCGTGATGAGTTTTTATTTGATCCCTCTATGGAGATCGTCTCGAAGGAACCTTCGGTACGCTATCGCGGTTTTTTCATCAATGATGAATGGCCGGCTTTCGGAACCTGGGTGAAACACCGTTTCGGCGGTTTTAACCGAAAGGCGTATGAGCGCATCTTTGAACTGCTCCTTCGCCTGAAGGGAAATTACCTCTGGCCGGCCATGTGGTCTGCCAGGTTTTCTGTTGATGGACCGGGACTGGAAAGTGCAGTCCTGGCAGATGAGTTGGGTATCGTTATGGGAATGTCCCATCATGAACCCTGCCTGCGTCACGGCGAGGAATACAAATACCTGCGGGGCCAAGATACGCCTTACGGGGATGCGTGGAATTTCCAAACGAATCGCGAAGGGATCACCCGCTTTTGGAAAGACGGACTTGCAAGAAGCGGCGGCTTTGAAAATGTGATCACCATCGGTATGCGGGGAGAAGCTGATTCTACAATCCTGGGAAAAGAAGCGACGCTGAAAGACAATATCGATCTGCTTCGTGATGTGATCAAAACACAGAACAAGCTGATCCGGGAATGCGTGGATGAAGATCTTTCTAAAGTACCGCGCATGCTGGCTCTCTACAAAGAGGTGGAGCCATTCTTTTACGGGGATGATGAAACGCAGGGGTTGATGGGAGACAAAGAGTTAGAGGATGTGATCCTGATGCTCTGCGACGATAATTTCGGGAACCTGCGTACCGTTCCGGATGATGAGATGAGAAAACATCCCGGCGGGTACGGCATGTATTATCATTTTGATTATCACGGTCTGCCGATATCCTACGAATGGGTGAATTCCTCTTCCCTGTATAAAACCTGGGAAGAGATGACTGCTGCTTATGAATTCGGTATCCGGGAGCTTTGGATCGTGAATGTGGGGGATGTTTTCACAAATGAATTCCCCCTGTCATATTTTCTGTCCCTGGCCTATGATTATGATCACTGGGGAATTTCAAATCCGGAAAGCACAAGTGAATATACACAGAAGTTTGCTGAGGCTTTGTTTGGCGGCTTTCTGGTGCCTGAAAAAGTACAGCAGATCGCAGGACTATTAAATGATTATACCCATATCGCCCATAACCGCCGGCCGGAAGCTGTCAGTGATTGTGTTTATGCTCCGATGGCGTACAGGGAACGGGAAGAGTTGGAGATGGAGCTTTCAAGGATGATTGTGAAGCTCTCAGAAATGAAAGAGTCCTGTCCTCCCGAAGTCTATCCTGCATATTATCAGGTAGTATATTATCCTGCCATGGCAAACTGCAATCTTCAGCGAATGTGGTTGTCGGTTACCTATAACCATTATCTTGCTGAGATCGGCAGCGGTCTGGCGAATGAAGAAAGTAAGCGAGTGCTGACTTTTTTGCAAAAGGATAAAGAATTGGTTGATGAACTGCATATTTTTTCTAATGGGAAATGGTATGGCATGGGACTGTCAAAACATATCGGTTTTCGCAAGTGGAATGATGAAGAGTGCAGGAATCCCGTTATCTATAGTGTAGAGCCTATCGAGTCGGGACGGATCATCTGCGTGATCCCGGAAACCGGGGACTATACCCAGGGCGGTGACTGGAGCGGACATGATCTGGTTCTGCCGGATTTTATACGATATGGGAAAGAGAGTGCGGAAATATATTTATATAATGCGGGTAAAGAAGATGCTAAGTATAAGCTGATCTGCGATGATGAGTACCTGGTTGTGGAGCAAAATACCGGCGTAGTCAGTGGCAGCGGCATGAGCATATTGACGGTGCGATTTGACCGAAATGCATTTGCGTCTGAAGAGAGAGTCACAGCATCGGAAATTGCTTCGAAAGATCAGGATGTGGAAGATCAGCAGGCGGGAAATCAAAGCCATGATGAAACAATGAAGATGAACCGTGCAGAAGGCACAATCCGTATCAGGACAAAGACAGGAAACATCCGGATCAAAGTGCCGGTGTGCAGTATGATATGTACCAAAATAGTTTCAGCATGTACTTCGGTTATCGATACAGAAACTGATCAGAAAAGTGAAACAGTTGAATCAGGAAAAATCAAACAGGAGAGTATGCCCGGTAACGTCTATCTTATGGCAGATGACTATGTTTCCATCCATGCAGAACACTATGCGAAAAAGACAGCAACGGAAAAAGGTGATTTCGTAGTCCTGGAGGATTTTGGGAAATATAGCGCAGGCCTAAAAGCCTTTCCTGTGACGGCATCCTTTATGCCGGGGAGAGATGCTCCCAGCCTGGAATATGATTTCATTACAGACAAAGAAGGAGACTGCGTGCTGACTTTGATCCTGGCACCGACAAATCCGCCTTTCAGGGATCAGAAGATCATGTTCGGATGCAGCATAAATGATGGCGAGATCCGTTATGTGAATGTTGTCCCGGAAGGCAGCAGGGTCAATGATGAGGATCCGCACTGGCGAAAGATCGCATTGGAGAATGACAGGAAGTGCAGCATGGAGTTTACCTGTTGCAGGGGACTTAACAGGATAATCATTTATGCCCAAAGCCCTTGTTTTGTTTTGGAAAAGCTCATTATAAAGCGAAAAGAGGCCGGGATGCAGGAAGCATATTTCGGACCACGGGAAACGATGCGGATTGGCTAAAATACATAAGAATATACCGGGAGTGAGAAATATGATGGGGCAGATGATTACCGGCTCTTTTACATGGGCAAGGAGTTAGAAACAATCGAGAGGGATCAATTGTATTTCCCGGAACTGTCACATGCATAAATGCGCCAGGATCCGGCAACAAATAAGCGGAGGGGATCAAAATGCTGAGACTGTCAAGACTGATCAGTGACGGCTGTATCTTTCAAAGAAATAAGGAAATCCGGATCACCGGGTGGACGGATGGAGAAACCATAGAAGTACAGCTGCTTGCAAAAGAGAATTTATTGGCGCTAGCAATAACGAAGGTTGCGGGCGGCTCCTTTACCGCTATCCTTCCGGCAATGGAAGTCGGCGGACCTTACGAATTACAGGTCAGCAGCGGAAAGGTGGATGACGCCATTAACATCAGCGATATCTATATCGGTGATGTGTTCCAGTTGGTGGGTCAGTCAAATATTGAGTTTCCCATGAGCCGGGTTAAGGAAAGTTATCCCGAAGAATTCGATAACCCGGATATCCCGCTGATCCGTACATTCAAAGTGGTGGAACATAGAGAATTCCATGGGCCACTGTCGGAATTGGAAACAGGAGAGTGGAAAGCTGTGAAGGCAGAAACCCTTCCGGATTTTTCGGCGGTGGGATACTTTATGGCGAAAAAGCTATACACGGAAACCGGCATTCCGGTGGGCCTCATCGATACCACTCTTGGGGGATCGACGATCGAATCCTGGATGAGCGCAGAGATGCTCGCAGACTTTCCGGAGCAGAAAAAGATAGCGGAGACATATCGGGATGATGCTTATCTGGAAAAGGTGCTCAGGGAAAACGAAGAAAATGCCACAGCATGGCATGCATGGATCGATGAACATGATGCCGGGATCGCACAGCGTTGGCATCATGAGTCATATCCCGACGCCTGGGATGATATCACCCTTCCCTGCATCTTCAAAAATGATCCCCGTCTGAATGGGTTTACCGGCAGTATCTGGTTGAAACGAACGTTTTCTATCGACGGCACTAAGACAGGTAAACAAGCACTTCTTTGGTTCGGCACCATGACCGACAGCGACGAGATCTTTATCAATGGCACATCCGTTGGCAAGACAGATTACTGTTATCCGCCCAGAAGATATGAGATCCCTGCCGGACTTTTGAAAGAGGGCGAGAACGATATCACAGTGCGGCTATTGGTGGAAAAAGGCACCGGCCGTGTGACCGACGGTAAGGTATACGGCATCCTGTTTGGAAACGGCAAGAGAGTAACTGACGGCTTTACCGAGCAGGCGGAAGGTTTTGAAGTTATCAGACTGGACGGCGCCTGGAAGTACAGGATCGGCACCCGTAGTGAGAAGATCCAGCCGACTGATTTTGTGAGCTGGAAACCAACCGCCCTGTATAACGGCATGCTCTATGGCTGCACTTTTTTCAATATCGGCGGACTGATGTTTTACCAGGGTGAGGGCAATATCTTAGTGACGGATATTTACCCTGATGAATTTAAGACCATGGTAAACGGCTACCGCAAGCTATGGCGGGATGAGGATCTGCCCATCGTGTATGTGCAGCTTCCTGAGTTTGATCTGGTGACCTATGAACCGGATGGGACTGACGAAGTGAACACCTATTGGGAGAATATGCAAAAATGCCAGGAAACCTGCGCTGACCTGCCGAAGGTAACGATGATCAAAACCATTGGCAGCGGCGAGCAAAACGACCTGCATCCGCAGCGTAAGAAGGGGATTGGCGTGGATGCGGCGCTGGCAATGATGAAGTATGCAAACAGAGGATGAACGCTCAGGGAAACTTTTGACGGATAGCGGGGGATCCCGCAACCGAAACATTATATCGAACAAATGTTCTCTCGTCAACCATGAGTTGGTAAATAGCCATAACAATCAGATCAAGTCAAAATAACCACAGGGGGTAAACAGTAAATTATGCGGATCATCAACCTGATTGAAAATACAGAAGGGCATAGTGGCTGCGCATTTGCACACGGTCTCTCTTTCTATGTGGAAACTGCAAAACATAAACTTTTGCTGGACTTGGGACCTTCCGGGGAAACGTTGCAGAATGCACAGACCCTGGGTATTGACCTGTCAGCTGTGGATACGGTGATCTTAAGCCATGGTCATTATGATCACTCCGGTGGTATCATGCCATTTACGAAGATCAATGATCATGCGGTCATTTATATGCAAAAGTCCGCAACAGATGATTATTATGCAGATGACGGAAAACACACGACGGAAAGATACCGGTATATCGGGATCGATAAGGAGATCGCGGCACTTTCGCAGGTGCGGTTTTTGGATGGTGATGCAAAGATCGATGATGAACTGGAACTTTTTGTGATTCGCAGCAGAACCCATGAGCTGCCTTTTACAAACCGAAGGCTGCTGCTGCGCAGAGGCGATGAATACCGGCAGGACGATTTTCGGCATGAACATTTTCTGGTGATACGTCAGGAGGAAAAGTCCGTCCTGCTGTCCGGCTGCGCCCATAACGGGATTTTGAGCATCCTGGACGCATATACAGACAAGTACGGGAAGGCACCGGATCTGGTGGTCAGCGGATTTCACCTGATGAAAAAGACGGATTACCGGGAAAGCGAACTGGAGGAGATCCGGGCTATTGCCGGGGAGCTTACGAAGTACCAGTCGAAGTTCGTTACCTGCCATTGCACCGGGGCGATTGCGTTTGATGAGATGAAAAGCATTATGGGTGATCAGCTGGAATATGTGCACTGCGGCGAGGAGATCAGGATTTAAATGAATGGAAAAGTAAAGACGTTTATCGCATTTTTCTTAACTGTAGCCGCAGTCATTGCAGGCTTTGTTTTAGAGTATTTGGACAGACCGTCAGTGACCTGGCCGGATGAAAATACGCAGATCATGTTATACGGAGAAGCCCATGGGGACAAGAACTATTATGATGCGGAGCTGGCATTATGGAAAAAGTGTTATGACAGCGGCTGCCGTGATCTGTTTGTGGAATTGCCATATTTCAGCGCGGAGTTTTTAAACCTGTGGATGAAGGAAGATTCTGATGAGATCTTTGATGCCTGGTTTGAAGAGATCCAGGACACGCAGTCCGGAAATAAGCAGTGCTCAGATTTTTATCATCAGATCAAAAAAGAGTGTCCGGAAACGGTATTTCACGGAACCGATGTGGGTCATCAGTATGACACCACAGGACCGAGATATCTGGAATACTTAGCGCAGCAGGGGCTTGCGGACTCAGACAGTTACCGGTTGGCACAGGAATGCATGAAACAAGGTATGGAGTTTAAGGCTGATGATGCCGATGGCGACGGGATTTCCGAGGTGCGGGAAGCCTATATGACGTCCAATTTCAAAGAGGCTTATGAAAAAATCGGTGGCAAGATCATGGGCATCTATGGAAGCTATCATACAGAGGTTAACAATCCGCAGCGTATGGCGGGACGGCTATATCAGACATACGGCGATACCATGACCGGCGTGCATCTGGCAAATTATATCGTGGATGAAAAGGACAGGCCTTACCGATTTGGTTTTTGCATCACAGGACTCGTCTTTCTGTTGATGCTGTATATCCCCAATATCATTTGGGGGATCAAGCCAAAACCGGAAGGGTATGAGGAATCGGCAAAAAGGGAGAACAAGATCCTGCTTGTGATGGAACGCATCGGTGAGGCGGCAGTAACCTGTCTGCTGGTGATCTTCCCGGCAATCAATCCCCGTGTTGTGAAGCTGACCGATGGACTGTATTTTAAATTCAAAGTCATTGTTTGGATCACAGCCTTTGTTTTAATGCTGCTGTACGAATGCTACTGGATCAGATACTTTAGGAGCCCTAAAAAGTTGGCGGATTTCTATTCATCCTTTGCGGGCTTTCCGCTTGCCGGAGCCAGCCTGCCGGTAATCGCAGTTTTTCTGCTCGGATTATATTCAGGGAATTTGATCATAGTTGGCGCTTCGATTATACTTGGAATCGGGCATATCGGGATTCACTATATGCATAAGAAAGAAATAGTAGATGGATGAAAAAAGTATAGAATGATCGCTTTTGTTTTAAGCCGAAAAGACATTTTGGCAGATTATGAAGGAATTGATGATGGAAATCATGGAGGAACAACCTTTGATAGCGCAGACACCGCCGATGGGATGGAATAGCTGGGACTGCTACGGAGCATCCGTAGATGAAAAAACAGTCAGGGCAAATGCCGACTATATGGCCCGGCATTTAAAGCAATACGGCTGGGAATATGTAGTTGTGGATATCCAATGGTATCAGCCGACGGCATCGAGCCATGAATATGAGCCCTTTGCCGATCTTTGCATGGATGAATATGCCAGGCTGCTGCCCGCGGAAAACAGGTTTCCGTCGGCTGCAGGAGGCAAAGGTTTTGCACCCCTGGCAGAGTATGTGCATTCCCTGGGACTGAAATTCGGTATCCATATCATGCGCGGTATCCCCCGGCAGGCAGTTACAAAAAACTGCCCCATAAAG